>JAICMD010000137.1 GCA_025929405.1 Mucilaginibacter sp.
AACTCATCAATTTAATGATCCCCCTACATCAATAAGACTCAATCCTTTCAAAAAAATCGTGCCAAAAAGCAATGGAAAAGTTGCCTGGTGTAATGAGGGGTATTACCTGGATGAACGCCCATCGTTCACCTTCGATCCGCTTTTTCATGCGGGTTGTTATTATGTTCAGGAAGCATCGTCCATGTTTATTGGCCATATATTAAATTATATCAAACCAAAAGATAACCCCGTAAACATATTGGACCTTTGCGCGGCGCCCGGCGGTAAAAGTACGTTGCTTAACTCCGCAATGAATGCTGATGACTTGCTTGTGGCTAATGAGATCATTAAAACCCGTGTGCCTATATTGGCTGATAATCTTACCCGCTGGGGAACGGCCAACACCATTGTTACCAACAACGACCCCAAAGACTTTAGCCGCGTAAAAAGTTTTTTTGATATTGTACTGGTTGATGCGCCATGTTCTGGCTCGGGCATGTTCAGGAAAGATCCGGCGGCGATGGAGGAGTGGAGTGAGGCTAATGTTAATTTGTGCCATCAGCGGCAGGAGCGCATACTGGCTGATGTTTACCCTGCTTTAAAACAGGATGGTTACCTTATATATAGTACCTGTTCATACTCGCACCAGGAAAATGAGGATATATTGGATTGGCTTTGCAGCGAATTTGATATGGAAAGCGTACGTATACCTATGGTTCGGCAAGCTCACCATGACAATGATTGGGGTATTGTTGAAACACAATCGCCCAATGAAAAAGCATGGGGCTATCGGTTTTATCCTGGAAAGGTAAAAGGCGAGGGGCTGTTTGCCGCCTGTTTAAAAAAGAAAGATGACAGCGGCGAACTGCAATCCTTTAAAAACAATAACAATCAAAAAGTGCCTGCTGCCGAACTTGACCTGGTTAAGAAATATATAAATAACCCTGCCAGCTATTATTTTTTTAAAGTGAATGATGAATGGCTGGCCATTAACCAGCAGCATAAACAAAGTCTGCAGTTATTACAGCGGCATCTATATATTAAAAAGTCGGGGGTGCGTATTGGGCAGGTAATGGGTAAGGATTTGATACCGGACCATGAATTGGCGCTGAGTACCATTATTAATAAAGAAGCCGTATTGCAAACATCCTTAAATTATAACGAAGCAATTTTATTTTTAAGGCGCGAAAACCTGCAGTTAAATACTAATAACAAAGGCTGGAGTTTGATGACCTATGAAGGAATGCCGTTAGGCTGGGCAAAGTTGTTGCCCAATCGCATCAATAATTACTATCCTAAAGAACTAAGAATACTATCGCAGAAGACTTAATTAAATAGTTTCGCCGGTATGGATATGTAACTTTTGCTCGTCGACAATAAAAATGCTTTTACCATTAACATGAATTGCCTTTTCTTCGGTTAGCTCAACAAGCATTCTAAACAGGGTTTCGTAGGCGGTACCGGTAAATGATGCCAGGTCCTGTCGCGATAATTCAACATTAATAGCGCCATTTGCATTTATGCCAAATTGTTTATTAAGGGTTAGCAGGGCCTGCGCCACCCTGCCCTTAACCGGCATGTGGGCCAGGTTGCGCATACGATGCTCGGACTCTTTTAGCTCGTCGGTTAAAAAAGTTATTAAATTATAGGCGAGGGGTGAATTAACATTCAGGCTCGATCGAAAAAAATCCATGTCAACATAGCAAACTACTGTAGGTTCAATGGCTGTGGCCGATACAGGATAATGACTATCAGCCCCCAAGCCCATGTGGCCCAGTATATCGCCACGCTTGGCAAAGCGTAGTATCAGTTCCTTTTCGGTATCCCAACGCTTATGTACCTTTACACTACCTGAGTACACAAAGTATATTCCCGCAACCGGCTCGCCTTCTTTAAAAACTGCTTCGCCTTTTTTAATGGTATAGTTTATCTTTTGCGATGCAATAGCAGGCATCCAGTCGTTTAAACAGAACTTACATAAAAAGCAGCTTTCAACATCGCACCTGTTATTACTTTTGGTCATCCCGGTAAGGCTTATTTATGCAATAATAAGTAATGCGTTTTAATAATGCCATGCTGTACTAATAATGTACCTGTTAAATTTTGGTCAAAATATAATGCTATATTCATTAAACCTATTGTTAAACGCCATTGTGGTCATCATAATGGTTTATAATTTAAGTTATGTTTTATCGCACAAAATTAGCTTTAAATAGTTTATAAATATTACATGCGTAATATTTTTACAAAATCTTACATTTGCGCCAATAATTTAATTTTTTATGAAAGACCCCATCAGCAGCAATGGCATACCCATTTCTCCATCGTTAAGCGGCTTACCTCTGCAAAAAACAAGTAGTAAAAACATCGTAGTAAAAAAACGATTGATCTTTATTTCGGCATTGGCTATTATAGTAGCTATTGCCATAAGTATTGTTGCCAAAGGTTTGATATATCTTATCAACCTGATTACAAACATTTCCTTTTATGGTTCCTTTAACTTTAAATTCCAAAGCCCGGCCTATAATCACCTGGGGCCGTGGGTAATTATCATCCCGGCTATTGGCGGCATATTGGTTGGTTTAATGGCGCTATATGGCTCAAAGGCTATACGCGGCCACGGCATACCCGAGGCAATGGAACAAATACTGGTTAACCAAAGCCGCATAAAACCATCCATAACTTTTTTAAAACCTTTATCCTCGGCCTTAGCTATCGGAACGGGCGGGCCGTTTGGTGCCGAAGGGCCAATTATTGCTACGGGTGGGGCACTTGGCTCAACAATGGGGCAGGTGTTTAAAATAACCAATAACGAAAGGAAGATCCTTTTAGCGGCAGGGGCCACCGCCGGCATGACCGCCATATTTGGCACACCAATAGCAGCTATATTTTTAGCCATTGAGTTATTATTGTTTGAATTTTCGCCAAAGGCGATATTACCCGTTGCACTTGCCTGTATAACCGGCGCGGCCGGCCATCATTTGCTTTTTGAGCGTGGCCCCGTTTTCCCGATGCCTGATGTGCTTATGCCTACAAACAGTGCTTTAGCTATTTATAGCGGTATTGGGTTGATAATAGGTTTTTTATCATTAATTTTAACTAAAGCTGTTTATTTAATAGAAGACAGCTTTGAAAAGTTACCCATACATTGGATGTGGTGGCCGGCAATAGGAGGCTTGTTTGTTGGCCTGGTTGGTTATTTTTATCCGCATACGCTGGGCGTAGGTTATGATAATATTACCCATGTCCTGTCGGGCAACATTACTATCGCATTACTTATAAACCTTGTATTTTTTAAATTTCTTTCGTGGGCGATAGCTTTAGGTAGCGGTACTTCGGGTGGTACATTGGCGCCGTTATTAACTATTGGTGGTGCAGCAGGCGCCTTAACTGGGAGTATAATATCCGTTTTATTTCCCCAATCGGGTATAAGCATTCCATTAGCGGCACTGGTAGGCATGTCGGCTATGTTTGCAGGTGCATCAAGAGCTTATTTAACCAGTATAACGTTTGCCTTAGAAGCTACCATGCAATCAAATGCGATATTACCCCTGCTTGGCGCTTGCAGTGCTTCGTACCTGGTATCGTTTTTATTGATGGAAAACACTATCATGACCGAAAAGATAGCACGACGAGGAGTATTCACACCCGATTCGTACCAGGCAGACCCATTAGAAAAAATAAATGTATTGCAAGTGGTTAATACCGGTGATGCCCACGTAGATGAAGCAGAAAAACTACTACACAAAAACAATGAAATATATGTTAAAGATACAGATACCCTGGCACTGGCAGCAAGTTTAATGGCAAAAGCAGGCGTATATAAAATTCCTGTAATTTCAGTAAAACAATTGAGGCCTACCGGTGTTTTGACTTACAAAGATATTTTAGCCAGCTATAATTATAGCATAGAGGAAAATGAGCGCACCAACTTACAAATTTCATTAAAACGTAAGGGTCTTAAAATACTTGTTAAAGGCAGGGGCAACAATTCTTAAACGGGCACATTATAACTTTAATTAAATAGTTTGTTTTAAAAGGGTATCTTAGTTTCAACTGTAGGGACAATTTTGTAAAGATTATGAGTAATAACGACCAACGTAAGATCATTATTTTTGATGATGATGAGGATATCCTTGCCATTTGCAATTATATTTTAAAAGAACAGGGATGGGATGTGTACACTTTTACAGATTGTAATAATATAACCGACAAGGTTACCGAAATAATGCCCGATGTAATATTAATGGATAACTGGATACCCGATGCAGGGGGTATTATTGCAACTCAAACCTTAAAAAAGGATGAGGCGTTAAAAGATATACCGGTTGTTTACTTTTCGGCAAATAGCGATATACAGTTATTGGCTAACCATGCCGGTGCCGAAACTTATTTGGCCAAACCATTTGATTTAGACGAACTGGAAAAGGTTATTAACACCTTGGTTTAAAGGTACTAATCAACAAAATATCCATAAAAAAACTCATCCGGTTAACCCGGATGAGTTTTTTTATATGGGTTAATGGCTATTAAAAGCCGCCGCCTCGGTTTCCGCCGCCGCCAAAACCACCACCGCCGCCGCCTCGGTTGCCACCGCCACCAAAACCGCCGCCGCCATCACGACCGCCTGGACCACCCGGGCCGCCCGGACCACCCGGTCCAAACCCACGGCCGTCACGACCGCCTGGGCCGCCGGCACCACCATCAAACCTGCGCTCGCGCTCTTGTTCTGGTGCACGACCAGCAAATTTTTGCAGCCTTATAGCAAGGGTAGCAAGGTAATAACGGCCAAGCCTGTTTACATTGCTTTGGGTTGTTTGGTTACCATTAGTAACTATTGAAAAGCCTGTATTTTGGTTAAACACATCAAACGTAGCAAAGCGTATAGTTGCCCTGTTACCTTTCAGGAACCGGCGTTCAACATATAGATTTAATATGTTAGGATTTTTTGCCTGCACGTTGCTGGCATAACCATAGTTTATTTGCTTAGTATAATCGTAACCCAGGGTCCAATCTATAAAGAAGTAGCTTTTACCATTTAAACCCAACGTCCAGGTACGGATATTTTGGTTGGCGCTATAAAGTGCGCTTGTTACGGAATTTTTAGTATTGTTAATTGCGTAGTTGGTTATTGCCTGCAAATCAACAACATCATTTATATCAACCCTAAAGCGTAAGCCTGGTGTTAATGTTAACGTTTTGGCAACGTTTTTAATTAACCCCGATGATACATAATTTGTATCTACACTTGCAGAGTAGTTGGTACTGCTGGTATAGTCAACACGGCCTTGTAATGACAGGGTAAACATACGCTCGTTCCAGGGTTTTGAATAGGTAACCTGGCCACTGGCGGTTGAATAACCGTCGCTGTTTAAATAACGTGTTACGTTTGTTCCCAGGAATCTTGAATCATAAGCAGGGTCGGCATTTGCTCTTGCTATACCGGCAGCGCCCAACCTGCGTGCATAAGTAGTTGTACTGGAAACAACCTGATTGCTGGTTGTGCTGTATGATGCATTAAAGAAGAATATATTACCCGAAGACACGCCATAGTTGTTATAACGCAACTGCACAGTATTGGTAAATGATGGTTTCAGGTCAGGGTTACCCACTGTTGGATACAACGGGTTTGTAAAATCAGGTACCGGTTGTAACTGTGTAAAGTCTGGTTGGCTGCTTGAACCTGTATACAATACGTTAAATGAATTATTGCGTGAAATTGTATAATTATAACGTGCGGTTGGCACAAAGTTTAGCTGGCTAACATGGGTTGATAAGCCGGTAGTTACCGAGTAACCATCTAACACCGTTGGCTGTACACCCACACCTAAGGTAAGGTTATACTTTGATTCAACTATGCGGTAATTTAAACCAACCTTGTTTGTATTAAAGGTAAAATTATAGTTATTGCTTAATGATTTATAATTATTTAAAGTACCGGCTGTTGACAATGTGTCGGTTTCTTTATCATTAGATGTATATGAATGACTGTAAGTATAAGTTAGTTCTAAATACGATACTTTGCCAATTGGTTCCAGGTATGAAAAATTAGCTGTAAGAGATCTTGTTTTGTTGTTAGAGTTTATTCTTTGATCAAGCGGTGCAGTTGGCTGGCCAAAGGTATATTTGTATACAGGATTATCATACGAGTTACTTTGAGATATACTGCTAACCACATTAATGCTCAAGTTGCGGCCTTGGGGCGTAAAACGATGATTAAATAATGCCGTTAAACCAAATGTATTTGAGGTTGAATTATTAACATCATTCAAATCATACACCGTATTAGGCAAATTATTTTGAGTGTTGCTTGTATGCTCAACATCAGTACCGCTGTTTTGCGCAGATGTAAATGTTGGTGTAACCTTTAAATAATTAATACTATCCGGCCTCCACTCCAAATTTAACTGGGCGCGTTGGTTTATAGGGTGGCTAAATGTTTTGCTTTGAGTAGAGTTACTTGATGGTATGGTATTACGGTAATCAACTAAGCTTGTTTTATCTACCTGGGTTTGATTGTTTGCATAACTAAAGCTACCGTACGCAGCAAGCTTTGCACCCCATTGATCGCGGTAGTTTACACCTATTGAATGTGCATCGGTAATACCATCAGCAACAGTGGCTAAACCGGAGTTAAAACCACCGCCGCCACCGCCTTGACGTCCACCGCCGCCGCCGCCACCTTGACGTCCACCGCCGCCACCGCCGCCGCCACCGTTAAAATTAAAGGTATTTACGTTGGTGTTGTTAAGGTTGCCCAAAACGGTTATTTGTCTGTTGCCTTTAAAATTAAAGTAATTTACTGTACCTAAATAACGCGTATCATTAGTTACACCCGGTGCTGCTGGTAACATATCCCTACCCGCACCTCCGGTTGCCTGTACAGTATAACCATAATTTTTATCGGCACGAATAGTTAAGTTTAATACTTTTTGCGGGTCGCCGGTTCTGATGCCGGTTAGGTTGGCCTGATCGCCGTAATCATCAATAATTTGTATGCCTTCTAATATATCGGCAGGTAAGTTTTTGGTAGCCGCCTGTAAATCGCCGCCCATAAAATCCTTGCCATTAATACGCACTTTGGTGATAGATTTTCCCTGTGCCGTAACGTTACCATTAGCATCTACCTCCACACCCGGAAGTTTTTTAATTACATCCTCAACCGGTGCATTCTCACGTACCTGATAGGCGGCCACTTTATACTCCACCGTATCTTCCTTAAAGGCTACCGGGTTTACACCTCTGATTACTACCTCTTTTAACATATTAGTAGTGCTGTGTAATACTATATTAGGCAGTATAAGTATACTGGTATCGGGCAGTGTATAATTTTTTATAATAGCCTGATAGCCTAACTCAGATATGTATAGTTTTATCTTTTTACCCTTAACATTGGTAAATGTAAATTTTCCGTCGGCATTGGTTAAAGTAACCGTGCTATCCCCCAAATCCGACTGTAATCTTACAGTAGTTCCGGGCTGGGTAGTATTTGTTGTATCAACAACAACCCCCTGCACCTGCTTACCCATTTGGGCATGCGCGGCAGTTAATGATAAAACAAAAAGGAAAAAGGTTAAATAAATATATCTCATAAATTTTGTGTTGTGCTATTTTAATAATATGTGCTTTAACATTATTAGGATGCAAATGTTCAACTTATATTACATTATGCAATTATAAATCATAGGATTGTTACAAAATATTATTTAAATGGACAATAATATTATCATTGTTACAAAAATATGCAATTTGCTTTTATAGCATCGCAATAAAAAATATTATTGCTCATATAAGGTTTACAGAAATATATATTGGCCTAGTTGGTATTAAAACCATACATTGTTATGGTTTAATAATATCAATATAATAAGCCATAATCTAATTAAACAATTTAGTTAACAATTGTTTGTTAATATTTTAATTTATTTAAAACATGGCTCGCCGTGTTTCGTTAAATATTAAAAACATTAACCCATGAGAAACGCGCGCGCATCCTTATACAATAGGGTACACCACTGGATAGATGCTGTTGGCTTTAGGCTCAATACATCGCAAACCAACAATAAAAGTATGGTTACTACAAACCACTATTTTTTTGAAACCTTTAACCTGGTTGAGAAAGAAAAAAAAGGCGATCATAAAACATCAAAGTTTTTATGCTTTGATACGTATGGCGAAAAAATAAATGTAAAATCACTTTTAGACCTGCAGGTGGCCTTTTTTGAAAATCTTAGTCAGCTAAAATAATTATATGCGCCGTTTTAAGGTAAGTATCACTCGTTCGCGCACTTTATTACGATAAATTTCAAGTAAAAGGTTGCGATTGTTTTTTGATTTAAACAGTTGATCTATCTGTTCAAGGCTCATATCAGCAACGGGTTTAAAGTTTATAGCCGTTATTTCATCATCTTTACATAAACCAATTTTATCCGCAGGCGAGCCTGGCTCTACGCTGTCAACAATTACGTGGTTGTAATTTTCGCCGGCGGCAAAATATTCAAGCCCACTCATATCATGTTCAAAAGGCACTTTAAAATCTAACGCCGGTTTTATATATAATGCACTGTCTGCATAGTCAAAAATAACTACAAACTTTTTCAGTATATCAGCGCCTAAATTTCCATCGCGCATTACTTTTAGCTCACGCGTGTCATTATCAGGAAAAGCGGTTAGTACATTCTTCAATTTATATTTGCCTAACGCTATTTCTTCAATCCGTCCTTTATATCCGCTTATTAAACCATTTAACCCAATGCCCAGGTTGGCTGCAATAAAATTGGCCGAATATGCACTTTTATCCTGCACATTTTCTAACGATAAGGCATGCCCGGCCCCAAGGTCAACAATAAGTTTTCTTTGCTGCATAGTACCATCCCGTAATTTTACATTCGCAGTTATATAAGGCTTATTGCCCTCAAGCTTCAGGGGGATTTTTATGCCCCTTTTAAACCGTCGCAAATTTTGCGGACGCATAACCGTAATCAGGCTGTCGTTAAAATTAACTTTAACCGCCAGCTTGCTAAAAAAATCATATCCCAGTAATCCGTGTATTGACATCCCTGCATAGGCCGAAAG
>JAICMD010000246.1 GCA_025929405.1 Mucilaginibacter sp.
AATAGGAAAAGCAAAAATATTATAAACGGCTGATATCTTTGCACGCTTTTGTTCCTCATCAATGGCATTTCGCATTACAAGGTAAGCTGCATATAATAAAAACCCTATGGCCGCACTGTTTTGTTTAGGATCATTGCTCCAATATTCGCCCCAGGTATATTTGGCCCACAACATACCGGTTACCAGCCCCAAAACATAAAAAAACAGCCCGGTGTTTACACATTCAACCGCTGCCAAATCATCCTCTTCTTTATTAAATCTTAAATATCTGATACTAAAGTAAACCGAAATAACAAATACGGTTAACATACCCATCCACATAGGCACGTGGAAATACAGGTTACGTATAGTTTCATTAACAATATATTTTCTGGGTACTTCAACCGTTAAGCCGGTAATAACCGACGAAAGGACGAGTAAAACAGCCAGCACCTTCCACCAAGTTTGATAAATAAATTTCATTGTTTGATTGGTTGCGCAAATGTAATAATTTACTTGGTTTATGGATAGCTGTTAAATTTATTCGCTCTTAACCGGTAAGGCAGCCTGTTCATTTACCGGCGTATAATCAACCGGCAACAGGTTTGACAGGCGCGATTTTGACCAGGTGCCTTCATATAACGGGCCATCAGCCAAAATAATTCCGTTCATGTCAAAAAAAGCTACGGGATTATTACCTAAAAAAGAAAGAATGGTAGTTTCATAATTAGGCATCGTTAACGGACGATATACATCTTTAAAATAAGTTTCCTCGCGCTTTTTGGTATAAACAATATAAAGACAATCAGGAAATGTTATGGCATATATACCCGGATTATCAGTTGCCCTGCATACTTCAGCAGCCATATATTTAACGCTGCCAAGATCCTGCTTATAATAACGCGACATGTTTTGCATATCGGTCCAGTACCTTATTGTATCAAGGGTTACATTGTAATACCGTGAATTTTGTTCGGCGCGTAATCTATCCATGTGTTTTTGGATAACTTCTTCTGATGGGCGATTTGGATTTAAAGTGCGCTTTAACTGGTAAATTTCAAAGCCCTCCTCGTCCAGCTTATTTTTATACAATGAGCGGTAAAAATGCATGGCCGAACCATAGTATGCCTCATCGCGCTTTATCTGCCATTTCTTTTTTTGAGCCTTACTACCCGGCAGTTCTTCAAAAAGCCGTTGCCCTGAATAGGATATTATACCTGATATATGATCGCTTTTAAAATCCTTCACCAAAAACTTAACCCTATATCCTAAAGCACGGTTTTCAACCACCAAAAACTCATCGGCATAAGCTTCGAGCACTTTTTTACTTTTATGGGTTGTAAAATTTAACACATCAGGATTAATAACCTCACAATCCTTTGCATTTTTATCCGTACCTATAAATTCTTCTTTAAACTGTTCGTAGTTTCGGCGCCAATCGGCCCTGGTAGCTGTGGATATAACCACTTCTCGCAACTGGATTGATTTATCTTTTAATTCAATGTCCAAATTTAATGGTTCATGGCCTATCAATACAGTTTTGGTATAATCTTCATAACCAATTGCAGTAACTACCAGCGTATACTGCCCCGGCCTGATATTATTTAATGTATAAGTACCATTATCTGTTGATACCGTACCAAAAGAAGAGTTGCTTAAAAAAACACTTGCCCTTGCTATAGGCGTCTTTGTATAAACATGCGTAATTTTACCAGTAATACTGCCTGTTTGCGCCCACGTAAACAGGGGGAACAACAAGCTTAAAACACAAATTAACCGGGTAAGACGCATTAAAAAATAAAGATAATTGGAGTTTGTTATTTTTTACATAAAAACAGCACATTGTTACACAACATGAATAATAATAACCTGTTAAGCAACTTGTATAAATAATATAGCGTATGGATTATTATACAAAACTTATACAATAATACCTAACTTAGCCGTTATTTATTACCAGTACTAATTACACATATTTTGACAATAAAATTTACGAAAATGAAAATTAATTTTTCTTTCAAAAACTTTAAAACCTTAGCGGGCATATCTCTTTTATTTTGCCTTTTAACACTTGCTTTTACAGCATGCAATAAAAAAAGCGATGATGCGACTGAAATTTCTTATAGCAATATTGCCGGTGTTAATGCAACCGAAAATGCTATGACAGATTTTTATATTAACAGCAGCCTGACAAATACAACACCTGTTGGACCAGGACAAGCTGTAGGTTATTTTTCTGTATTACCTACAGCAAATGTTGCAGATTTTAGAACAACAGCCACATCTTCTATAATATCTTCTACCACTATTAGTTGCAATGGAGGTAGTTTTTATAGTGTTGTTTTAGGCGATGGCAATTCAATTGTTACTTTAGAAGATGACAGGACACTACCACAAGCGGGTAAAATACGCATACGCTTTCTTAACATGAGCACTTACCTAACCAACGCCATTGACTTTGGCGACTCAAATACAGGTAATAAGGTAATAACAGGTGTTGCCAATAAAGTAGCTACCGGATATTTTGAGATTGACCCTTCTATAACATCAATGGCGGTATATAATGCAGGCTCAACAACTCCGTTATTTAGCGTACCTGTAGGCCTGCAGGCAGGGCATGTATATATCTTCCTTGTTACGGGCACAGCTAATAACACTATTACGGGTAAATTGTTAACCCAACTATAGTATGTAGCTTAAACTTTTATAGTGGTGTAGTTGTTTATTATACAAAACATCTATAAAATCATGAAAACACTGTTCAATTTAAACAGCGCTAAATCTTTACTATTTCTTTTTTCTGCATCAGCCCTGTTAACGGTTTCGTCATGTAAAAAAGATAATAACAGCAATGCCGGTGTAAACGCGTATGTTATGGCTGTTAATTCGGCCCAGGCTTCTGCCCCGCAGGATTTTTATATTGATAATAATAAAGTCAATAGTTCGGCCATCGCCTACACGCAAAACACCAATTACATTTCGGTAAGTGGCAGTTCGCATACGGCACAGTTTAAAACATCTGGCACTGCTGCAGCAAGCGGTACCTTTAATGTTTCATTTGTACCAGGAATCTATTATTCGGTATATTTTACTGATGATGGTACTGCCACAACAGTTCCGGACGACCGAACCCAACCTCAGTCGGGCAAAGCCCGCGTACGTTTTATTAACGTAAGTTCGGCAGTAACCGGCGCTGTTGATTTTGGATTATCAGGCGGCAATAAAATTGTTACTACCCTGGGTAACAGAATAGCATCAACTTATTATGATGTGGATGCAGCTACTTCATTTTCATTATATGCAGCAGGCTCAACTACTGTAATGTTAAGTATACCTACAACCATACAGGCGGGCCATATTTATACCGTTTATATTTCGGGTGCTACAACAGCAACGCTTAGCTATCATATTATTGCACAAAGCTAATTGCTGCTAAATAAACAAAAGGGCCTGCTGTTGTATAACAGCAGGCCCTTTTGTTTATTTACTTTTTGCATATTTGCCTACTCATGAAACTGGTAGAAATAGCTGTTTTATTTATTTTGGTTATTATGTATATCCGCACTTTAAAACAATAATTTATTGTTTCATCGGTAGCATTACTTTAAAAACAGCCCCTTTACCGGGTTCCGAAAAAACATCTAACGTACCGTTCAATCCGGTAATAAGGTGTTTAACCAATGCTAAACCAAATCCATAGCCTTGTTCGCCGCCAGTTCCTTCAGTAGATAAAGCATTTCCATTAAGAACTTTTGCGATGCCTTCTTTACTTAAACCAACACCTGTATCGCTTACATTAATAAACAATTTATTATAAACATTCTCGGCCTCCAGTATCATATCAACGGTAACTTTGCCACCGGCATTAGTAAACTTTATGGCATTTGAAATAAGATTACCTGTTAATTGCAATAACTTGTTTTTTGAAAATGGCGTTTGGGCAGCTTTTACAGGTATATTCACTTCAAAAGCTACCCCTTTATTGGCTGCCTGTGGTTTATAAAGTTTCTCTAATTTATCCTTAAACAAGGTTAGGTTAAACTCATCACTTTTAAGTGTTTTAGGCAATTCCGTACTTAATATTTCATCAGCAAGTTCAAGTATTGAACGCCCTCCTGTATGTATCATATTAATAAATTCAAGCACTTCATCAATTTGATTTTCGTGCCCCTGCTCGCTAATGATCTGTGCCAACCCTATTATACCACCTAACGGGCCTCTTATATCATGCGCAACTTTCTTTTTTGATTCGTTTGCCTCAAACAACTCATGCTTTAAATTATCAATTGCTTTAAATGCTTTAAGCCTGTTTACAATTTCATCTGCAATTATTTTCAGCATTTCTGATTTTTCAGGGCTTAATTTCTTTAAATCCTGATCAAGTACGCATAGGGCGCCTAAATTATATCCTTCTTTAGTTTTTAATGGCACTCCATAGTAATAACGCAAATTCGGGCTATCAGTAACGTAAAATTTATCCTTAAATCTTTCGTCTGCTGTTAAATCGGGCACTTCAAAATGGTCATCATCCATTATTGTATATTGGCACACCGAATCTTCACGCGGCATCTGGTCAATAGCCAAACCATAATTAGAAACAGTCCATTGCGTATACGTATCAATTAAATTTACCAATGATATATCAGTACCGGCAACTTTAGCTGCCAGTCGTACCAGGTCTTTAAAATTGTCCTGATGTACTGAATAATCAAGGTCAAATTCCGACAGGCTTATAACCCTGTCCATTTCGTTAGCTGGCATCGGCTCGTTTTGCATATCGCATTAATTAGGATTGTATACGCTAAATTTTATTGAAAGATTTTTAAATTTTAAAATTCAGCTATTTTATAATTACAATACAATAAATTTTTCTTTATAATTATCAACAAACCATTTTAACGCCACACGGGTATTATGTAATCTGTAAGCCAATACAACCTCGGTATTAACAGGCATATTGTAAAGCTTAATATATGTTAGTTTTAAATTACCATACTGATTGCCAAGCGACATAGGCAAAATAGAAACCCCTAAACCTGCCTCAACCAA
>JAICMD010000277.1 GCA_025929405.1 Mucilaginibacter sp.
CAAGTAGTTTTGGTTATTTTTAATCTATTGTGCAACTTCGCCCTCTTTTTGTAAGCATCTCACTCAAATTTGGAACATTTCACTACCAAAGCGCAACTACAACAATTTTTGGCCCTGCAAAGTGCCAAAGGTAAAACCATAGGCCTTGTGCCTACTATGGGTGCACTGCATAATGGCCATCTGTCGTTAATAAAACAGGCGCAACAGCAATGCGATGTGGTGGTATGCAGCATATTTGTTAACCCTACACAGTTTAATGACCCGGCCGACCTTGAAAAATATCCCCGCCCAATTGCGCAGGACATCAAAAAACTGGAGGACATAAATTGCGATATACTGTTTGAGCCTGCCGTAGCTGAAATTTATGACAACAATGAGCATTGGCATTTAAACATTGGCCCACTGGAAGATTTGTTAGAAGGAAAATATCGCCCCGGCCACTATCAGGGGGTAACACAGGTGGTACATAAATTTTTTGATCTGATAAAACCTGATGTAGCTTTTTTTGGGCAGAAGGATTATCAGCAGGTTTTAATTATAAGGCGTATGATTGCCTTGCTTAATATGCCGGTTAAACTAATAATGTGCCCGATAGAGCGCGAAACAGATGGGCTTGCCATGAGTTCGAGAAATATACATCTTGCTGCTGATGACAGAAAACACGCGCTTATTTTATCGCAAACGCTTAACAAAATAAAACAACACTTTGATATTAATAATATACCGGCTTTAAAGCAGCAGGCCGAAGATGAAATTAACAGTAAACCGGGTGTACAGCTTGATTATTTTGCAATTGCCGATGGCGAAACTTTGCTGCCGGCTAACAAAAACTCAAAAATAACAATAGCATTAGTGGCGGCTAAAGTAGGGCATACACGCCTTATTGATAATATGATAATAGCAGGCTAAACATATTTCATCCTATTGTCAACTAATCACTAATTAACTAATCACCAATTAACTAAATAATTAACTTTGCACCATGATAATTGAGGTATTAAAATCCAAAATTCATAGGGCCCGGGTTACCCAGGCCGAGCTGAACTATGTAGGCAGCATTACTATTGATGAGGATTTGATGGATGCGGCAAATATTATTGCCAACGAAAAGGTGCAGATAGTAAATAACAATAACGGCGAACGCTTTGAAACTTACGTTATAAAAGGCGAACGCGGTACAGGTACTGTATGCCTTAACGGTGCCGCCGCCCGGCTGGTGCAGGTAGGCGATATTATTATAGTAATGTCATACGCCTATATGGAAATGGACGAGGCCCGCAAATACGAGCCGCTTTCTGTTTTCCCTGATGTAAATAATAAACTTATTAAGTAGTTTGGCTTAACTTTAAGCCAATGAAAGCCTTATTTACTTTTCTTTTTTTAGCTACCGCGACAGTTGGACTGGCGCAAAAACGTGATACATTGCTTATTACCGGAGATGGTACTACTGTTACTACGAGGGACAGTGCTGAATATGTGCGTGTAATTACACAGCCGGACACCAAGGTAAAATTGTATTTGATAAATGACTATTTCAAGAGTGGTAAACTTCAGATGACCGCACAAGCAACGTCATTAAAGCCCGAAAAACTTGAAGGCGAGGTAACTTATTATTATGAGAATGGAAATAAGGAAGCAATATCTCACTATAAAGACGGCCGATTAAGTGGCCTAAGAGATAAATTTTATCCCAATGGCAAACCTTATTTCACGTTTACATATCCTGAAAAAGAGGAAAAACCCACTGAACCCAAGTATTTAATAATAACTCACTTTGATTTGTCTGGAGCAGTTTTAGTAACCGAAGGCAATGGTTACTTTAAGGAATATGATGACGACTTTAAATCTGTTTATAGAGAGGGGGCAGTTAAAAATGGCAAACCTATAGGACTATGGAAGTCTCACACTAAATATTATGACCGTACAGAAACGTATGATGAGAATGGTAAAATAACATCTGGCACAACCAAAAATAACGGAACCGGCTCATTTATAACTTATACCAAAACTCTCAAAATCAAACCATTTTCTTGTATAAAAACGATGGTACTACAACAACCAATCGTGATAGCGCTGACTATGTAAGGGTTGTAGATGAGTTGGATCCTACTACCAAATTATATAATGTTACTGAATTATATAAAAGTGGTAAAACTAAATTGACAGGAAAATCAGTTTATGATGATTTTGCATATTATGAAGGCCACGTTACCTCTTTTTTTGAAAAGGGTCAACGTAGTGCAGTAAACACATACAAATCAGGACACTTGGTTGATGAGCAATACGAGTTTTTTCCCAATGGCAAACCCTATATAACAAAAAGATACGATCATGAGTACAATCCTAAAATACGTCCTAACTTTTTAATAATTGCCAATTATGATTCATTAGGTAAAGTAAATGTTATTGATGGGAACGGCTATTATAAAGGATACGATCTATCGTTTAAAAAAATTAACGAAGAAGGCTTGCTTAAAGACAGCAAAATGACAGGTGAATGGACGTTTAAGACCGATAGCAATTTCACACGGGTTGAAATTTATGATAACGGAAATTTTATATCCGGAAAGTCAACAGATAAAAATGGTGATGTTAAAGTGTATACGCCCAAAACCGACCATCTGCCTTTGTTTCCAGGTGGGCCGGTTGCATTTAATCGCTATTTAAGCGAGTTTATAAAATACCCTGATTACGAACGATCAAAAAACATACAAGGAAAGGTTATTGTTCAGTTTGTAGTTGAAAAAAACGGAACGCTTACAAACATTAAAGTTCTTCAATCTCCAAGCCCTGGTATTTCCAAGGAGGCTATAAGAATAATATCAAGGTCTCCTGATTGGGAAGCTGGCGTGCAATATGGCAGACCCGTAAGGGCGCAATTTATTGTGCCAATAAGCTTTAATTTAACTGACCCCCGTCCTCGTTAATCACCTCCCCGCAGGGTAGGCGTTAATGTTCATCACCAGATGTACATTAACATCGGCGTCAGTTTTCTCCCTTAGCTGGTAGACCATGCGTATGCGTATATCGGGTTGGCGCACCAGTTGATCTAAAAAACGGGTATTATCAACATCAAGCATTAAAAAGTTCCCGGCATTGGGCGCAATATCAGTACGCGATGCTATTAGCACTTCGTTTTTTCCATCGTTTTTTGATACGTAAATTTTTACCATGCTCAAATTGCCAATATTATAATCTGCTGGGTCTGATGCTTCCAATTTGGCTGATATAACGCTAACCTCGCTTATATGCTGGCCATTCTTGCCGTTTATTGAAAAATTCTGATCAAAACTGGTAGCAGTATTGGTAACCGATTGTACTATGCCAACTTTGTCAGTTGCCGGAATGGTGAGGGTGCTGGTATATGGCAGAGTTGATTTTACTATAGATTGCACCATGCCGCAACCAGTAAAAATCCACGTCAATGCAATGATAATAAAGTGTGTTTTTGTAGCCATAGATATATCAGGTGGTAGATGTTTTAGGGGCTTATTAGGATATAAAGCTACGTAAAAGTAAATGGAATATTAAAAGTGAAAATTTAAGGCTCAAATAGTACTATTTTTCTATCTTTGCATCCCGACGCTGAGGTCGGGTTTTCCGCTTTCAGCGCATAGATTATAGTTCGTAGTTTATGGTTAATAGTTCATGGTGATTGGTAGCTATGAATAACGAACCATGAACCATAACCCAAAAAACTATGCCCAAAGACAACTCCATTAAATCCATTCTGATCATCGGCTCCGGCCCTATTATTATTGGCCAGGCCTGCGAGTTTGATTATGCCGGTTCGCAAGCAGCACTTTCATTAAAAGACGAAGGCATATCAGTAACCATTATTAACAGCAATCCGGCTACTATTATGACGGATAATGTTATTGCTGATAAAATTTACCTATTACCGCTTGAACCAGAAAGCATAGAAAAAATATTGCAGGAGCAGCAGATAGACGCCGTATTGCCTACCATGGGCGGACAAACCGCGCTAAACCTTTGTATTGCCTGCGCCGAACGTGGTATATGGGAGAAATATAATACCCGCATTATTGGTGTTGATTTGGCTGCCATTGAAAAAACTGAGAACCGCGAAGCCTTTCGCCAGTTAATGGTTGATATTGGCGTGGGGGTAGCTACTTCAAAAATTGCCAACTCGTTTTTAGAAGGTAAAGAAGCGGCACAAGAGATAGG
>JAICMD010000315.1 GCA_025929405.1 Mucilaginibacter sp.
CATGGTGTGGAAGCATCAGTTAACGCCTATATATTTTCGGACGATACAAGTATTATACTGGTTGACAGCCTGCGCAACAGCAATGAGGCCACCCAATTGGCTAACCTGATAAAGCAGGAGGGTAAGCCATTAACCCATCTGCTAATTACCCACGGGCATCCTGATCATTATACCGGCATGAATGTGATCAGGAACCAGTTTCCGGATGTACAGATTGTGGTTACTACTCAGGCAATAAAAATTGATATTGCAGGTTTCTCTGCCTGGATGGAAAGTGTAGGCTGGCTGGATAAGGAACCTGCCTTAAAACCAAAAACGGCAGCTAACCCTGATGGGTTTGATTATGAGGCTAATATTAAAGTGTTAAATGCCGGTACACTTACCTTACAAGATGGCGCCGTATTAGAACTGAACAGCAACTACAACGCTGCCGAGTGCGAACACCTAACCACCATTTACAGTAAGGACCTTAACGCATTTTTTGCCAACGATTTTATATATAACGGTGTGCATCCCTGGCTGGCTATTGATAAGCAACATATAGAGAACTGGAAAAACCAGCTTGAAACATTTAGCAATGCCTATAAAGGTACTGATATAACAGTTTACCCCGGTCACGGTAAACCTGCCGATGCATCGGTATTTAATACTATGCTAAAGTACATTAACAATTTTGAACAAGTAGTAGCAACGGCCAAAAACAGGGAAGAAGCTATGCAGAAAATGCAGCAACTATACCCAAACCATACTCAGGCCGACTTTTTACTGGTATATTCGGTAAACGCTTTTGTGGCTGAATAGTTGCATGCCCTATTGAAGATTAACATTAGTAAACCGGCCTGAATTTCAGGCCGGTTTTTTTTGAAATAATTTTAATTTGCTTTTCTACTAAAGCTATAGTTATATTAGGTGTGCAATTAAAACGCCTAAGTAACTGTATGAAAAAGAGCGTTTTTCTATTAATTATAATGATGGGTATTGCCTACTATTGCAATGCGCAATCTTATACGGTTAATAATTTAATATCAGCCGTAACCCAATACCGCGAAAATCATACTCCAGATAAACTTTACCTTCAAATAAATAAAACCAATTATGCTTTAGACGATACTTTGTGGTTTAAAGCTTATTTATTGGATGCATCATTACGCCCATCAACTAAAAGCAATATTGTTTATATCGAAATAAGTAACGAAAACAATGTATTGTATAAACGATGCATGTTAATAATGGAGGATGGTTTAGGTAATGGCTGTATCCCGTTAAGTAAAGCTAATTTCCCCGAAGGGGGCTATACATTGAGGGCTTACACTAACTGGATGCGCAACTTTGACGAAAGTTTGATGTACAAAAAGGATTTTTATATAAGTGACATTAACCGTGATAAGTGGATGATGAGTTTTAATACGCTTGTTGTGAACGATAAAACACAACTTACGTTACGCTTAACAAATACAAATAAGCAACCTGTTACTAACCAGGAAGTATTGATAGGCGTTACCCAAGGCGAGCGGGTGTTGAGAAGGCAGAAGCCGCAAATAACCAACCAACAGGGAGAGTTAGGCTTAGGAATAACTATAACAAATAAGGAAGAACCGGTATATTTAAGCTTATACAAAGGTTCATATAGTAATGATTATATGGTTCCTTATAAATTTCCTATCATATATAACCGGCCAGAAAAAACAGATGTGCAGTTTATGCCGGAAGGCGGTTATCTGGTAACCGGAATACCATCTGCAATAGCATTTAAGGTAGTGGCAGAAAACGGCGAAGGCATAGATTTGTCGGGAAGTATAATAGATGCTGCTAATAAACTAATAACAACATTTAAAACCACCCACGCAGGTATAGGAAGGTTTGATTTTTTGCCAAAAGAAGGGATGCAATATAAAGCCTTGATTACCTTGCCGGGTGGATTAAAAAAGGAATATCCGTTTCCTGCCGTTAAACCGGCAGGCACTGTATTGTCGGTAATTAATCCGTCGCAAGGCGATTCGGTAATCATAAAGATAGCCGCATCGGATGGTTTAGCCGGACAGTATCTGCTTACCGGGAAATCCAGAGGATTAATTTGTTTTGGTGCCCGGCTAACTTTGTCCGGCAATACACAAATCATAAAAGCACCTAAAAATGCTTTCGCAACTGGCATAGTGCGGTTTACATTGCTGAATGAACAGTTAAAAACTTTAAATGAACGTATCATCTACGTAAATAATCATGATAATTTACAGATAAAAGTATTGCCGGATAGGGATATTTATGCTCCTCAGGATAGTATAGCATTAAATGTAGAAGTTAAAGATATAGAAGGGAAACCTGTACAAGGAAATTTTTCGATGAGTGTGATAAACGATTTGCAGTTAACCAATAACAAAACATCCAACTCAAATATCAACACTAATTTGTTATTAACTTCCGATTTAAAAGGTGATATTGAGGACCCTGCCTATTATTTTACAGATAATCGTGAAACAGAATTAGATAATTTGTTGCTCACTCAAGGTTGGACAGCTTTTGATTGGCAAAATTTATTTAAACCTCAAACAAAACTGCAATTTGTGGCGCAACCCAAAGTTTTTATAAGCGGCAAGGTTACCAACCTGTTCAACAAAGGCGTTAATGGCGCTACAGTAAGTTTACTTTCATTGAAGCCATATTATCGCGATACTACTAAAACGGATGCAAGCGGACATTTTATATTAGAGAATATCCCGCAAACAGATTCTGCATTTTTTTTACGGGCGAGGAATAGCAAAGACAAACGTTCAACCTATGCTCTTGATGTAGATTGGCCCACATGGCCCGTATTTGTTAATAGATTGCAAATGCCCTGGTATGTAAATACCGATATTGTTACTTTAAAAGTAGCCGATAGCCTATTACATCGTGAATTGAAAACTGACTCGCTAAATTATGAGGGCACTTTATTACACGAGGTAAAAATAAAAGCAAAAAAAGTTGTAAAGGGGTCTTATAATCTTAATGGGCCTGGCAGTGCCGACCGTACCATTGATGAAGCTGATATTGCAAAATTGGGTAAGATGTCGCTTATAGATCTATTACAAAAAACAGTACCAGGTTTTCGATATGTTCCTAAAAGAGGTAGTTTTATTTATAGCCAACCCGTAATTATCATAGTAAATGGTGGAAAAGGAGCCGGTGGAAAGAGAATTACTGATTTAACAAGCAATGATATTATTGGGATAGAAGTTACTTTATACAATACCATTGCTTACCTATCTGAATTGGACTTATACCCTGATAAAAATAATGATGCTGCATGGTTCCCGCCATTATTTATAGATATTACTACCC
>JAICMD010000189.1 GCA_025929405.1 Mucilaginibacter sp.
AGGTTAAGCAATATTTGCGATAGCCTTGTACTATCGCCCATTATGGTTTTGGGTAAAAGCCCGTCAATACAGGTAGTAAGATAAATATTTTTTTCGGCAGCTTTAAATTGCATGGAATCAGATATACCCTTTATCAACTGCCGCAAATCAACACCAGCTTTTTCAAGTTCAACATTGCCGGTTTCAATTTTAGTAAAGTCGAGCACATCGTTTATCAGCGCCATCAGGTTTTGGGCCGAAAACTGTAAAATGTTCAGGTTTTCTTCCTGGCTTTCCAGATGCTCATCATCTGATAACAGGTGCGACATACCAATTACCGCGTTAAGGGGCGTACGTATTTCATGGCTCATTACCGAAATAAACATATCCTTTGCACGGTTTAGCTGCTGGGCCTCTTCCATAGCAGCTATCAGTTTTTGTTCAACCCTTTTTTTAGCGCTTATATCAATAATTACTTCAATATATTTATCAACCGAACCATCAGGAGCCAATATAACAGAATTGATAACCGACAGCCATACAGGCTCACCATCTTTTCTATAAGCCAGCAGGTCAATCTCAAACGACTGCTTTTGGGCCGATAACTCTCTCGCCTTTTCAACTATAGCTGTATCGGTAAGTTCGCCCTTTATTATATCGCCCAGATGCTTTTGTGCTACATCATCAAAGGTGTAACCTGTAATTTTTTCAAATGCACGGTTAACCCATTCAATTTCGCCTTTGCCATTATTAATTACCACCCCGCTATTAGTATTACTTGCCACTAACGATAATAGTTTAAGCTGGCCCTCGGCGTTTTTACGCTGGGTAATGTCAAGCATGGTACTCACCTGCCGCTCAACGTCTCCGGCATCATTAAACAGCGGGCTGTTTGATGATGCTACCCATACCGGTGTACCATCTTTTTTATAAATTAATAATTCAACATCAAACGGTCTGTTTTCTTTCCGCGCTTTTACGGCAGCACTAAGTACGTTTAGGTCGGTACCCTCGCCAATCATCATATTACCAAATGTGCGCCCCTTCATTTCCTCAAGGGAGTAACCGGTAATTTGCTCCATGGCCTCGTTCATCCAAACTACTTCGTTTTCATTGTTACGGGTAAGCATACCCACCGGTGCTTTACGGGCAGCAAATGATAGTATTTCAAGATTTTTTTGTACAAGTTTGTTCTCGGTAATATCAACCATCAGGCGGATATATTTTTCCACCTCGCCTTGTTCATTTTTTATAAGCGAATTGATAACCGATAGCCATACCTTTTCTCCATCCTTGCGCGTAACATGTATATCTATTGAATACGATTCCTTCTTTTTAATAAGCTCCTGATATTGCTCAATAGTATTTGCATCATCATCAAGTATATCGCGCAGGCGTTTGCCAACTACACTATCAAAGCTATATCCGGTTATTTCTTCAAAAGCGCCGTTTGTCCAGGTTACCTTATCTTCAGCATCACTTATTACTACACCATTTATCATTTTATTGGCAACCATCGAAAGTTGCTCTAACTCGGCCAATATTTGTTTCTGATAAGTAATATCGCGTCCGCTGGCGTACCATTTACCGTCCCGGTAAACCGCACTCCAACTTATCCATTTCACGTTATTATCAGCAGTTACAACCTGGGTTTCTATTTCAAATGGCTGCTGGGTTGCCACCGCTTTTTCAATAAGCGGCACAAACTGTTCGCGGTTATGGTCAACCACGTAATCCCAAAGCGATTTGCCAATAGTATCTTCAGGCTCATAACCCAAAATAGTTTTTACGGCATCGCTTATAATTTCGATGTTCGAGGCGGCATCAGCTATATAATGTATTTCGGGCGAGATACTAAAAAGGCGATAAAAGTCTTCATGCTGCCGTACGGATTGCTCTAATTGCGCCTTTTGCTTTCTTAATATCAGGTGCGACATTACCTCAAACGCCAGCGTTTGCAAAGAATCGCGCTGCTGCCCGGTAAGTTTATGCGGCACAGTATCAATAACACATAAGGTACCCAAACAATACCCATCCGGATCTATCAGAGGCACACCGGCATAAAAGCGTATATGCGCCTCACCCGTAACAGAGGTATGGTTTTTTACCCTTTCATCTTCGGTCGCGTCACTAATCTCCAGTATCTCTTCATGAAGTATGGTATGCTTACAAAACGAATCAATGAGCGGGACCTCATTTGCATCAATACCAATTTTTGATTTGTACCATTGCCGTTTATCATCAATTAAACTAATTAAAGACATTGGCACCTGGCATATATATGATGCCAGGCGGTTTATGGCATCATATTCTTTTTCGGGTGGGGTATCTAAAACGTTGTATGAGCTAAGCGCTTTAAGGCGCTTAGCCTCCACACCGGCATTAATATTTTGATCTTTTTCAGTCATTATTAGCGCTATCGCTATATAACGGAAATTGTTCCGTTAGCTTATGCACTTTTTTACGAACTTTCTTTAAGGTTTGTTCGTCTTCAGGGTTTTTTATTACTTCATCAATCAGCTCCACAATCTGTACCATTTGTTTTTCCTTCATGCCGCGTGTAGTAACGGCAGCGGTACCTACACGTATACCCGAAGTTGTAAACGGCGACTTATCATCATAAGGCACCATGTTTTTATTTACTGTGATATCAGCAATAACCAAAGCATTCTCGGCAGCCTTACCGGTTATGTTTTTATTGCGAAGATCGATTAATACTAAATGGTTATCGGTACCGCCTGATACAATTTCGTAGCCATGTTCAATAAATGCCTTAGCTATAGCTGCACCATTTTTTTTAACCTGTAGGATATATTTCATGTAGCTTTCGCTAAGCGCTTCGCCAAAGGCAACGGCTTTAGCAGCTATGATATGCTCCAACGGGCCACCTTGCGTACCCGGGAAAACAGCCATATCCAGTAAAGATGACATCATTTTAACCTCGCCTTTTGGCGTTTTATGTCCCCATGGGTTTTCAAAGTCCTTACCCATCATAATTAAACCGCCGCGCGGGCCGCGCAGTGTTTTGTGAGTGGTAGTAGTTACAATATGGCAATGCGGAAGCGGGTCGGTTAATAAACCACGGGCAATAAGACCGGCCGGATGCGAAATATCAGCCAGTACCAATGCGCCAATTTCGTCAGCTACTTTACGGATAAAGGCATAATCCCAATCGCGCGAGTAAGCAGATGCACCGCAAATGATCATTTTAGGTTTTTCGGCAAGGGCTGTTTTTTTAAGCTGATCGTAATCAACTATGCCATTATCCTTGCGTACCCCATAAAAATGAGGCTCGTATAATTTACCTGAAAAGTTAACGCCCGAGCCATGTGTTAAGTGGCCGCCGTGCGAAAGATCAAACCCTAATATTTTATCGCCGGGCTGCAAACAAGCAAGCATTACTGCCGCGTTGGCCTGCGCACCTGAGTGTGGTTGTACGTTTACCCATTCGGCATTAAACAATTGTTTGGCACGCTCAATAGCAATGGTTTCTATCTCATCAACAATCTGGCAGCCGCCATAATAACGTTTGCCCGGTAAGCCTTCGGCATATTTATTGGTTGCTACCGATCCGGCTGCTTCCATTATCTGCCTGCTTACAAAGTTTTCTGATGCGATAAGCTCCAAACCTTCTTCCTGGCGTTGTTGCTCTTCGTCTAATAGCTTAAATATTAATTTATCTCTTTTCATATTAAATTAAAAACGCCGCTAAGGTAGTAAATTGGTAGTTATTACAGGCTAAATATTAGATATTTAGTAACGTTTTGTGCATAAATTTACGATTATTAACATTAGCCAAAACAGCACTTTACAATCCATTATTTTTGAAATAAATTATAGGGGGAATCACGAGTGACACCAAATTTAATATGGCATTAATTTGCTGCCTGGCCCTCGCCTTTTACCGATATCCAAAAATTATTGTAGCCCAATCCAATTTGTATATCCAGTAATTCCTGCTGCAGCATCTCCAGCACGGCTAAAAAGTTGTAAACAAAGTGTACTTTATTATCTGAGTTTTGGGCGATGGCTTTAAAATCCATCATTTTATTTATGCGCAGCAAATCGTTAATGGCTTCCTTTTGTTTTTCGATGGTGTATGGATATTGCACCACTGTATGCTTAACCTCTTCGGCGCGGTTGGTGTAACGCTTCATCAGCCTGTCATACACCATCATCAATTTGTACAGGCTCACATCGGTTAGTTCTTCGCCCGGCTGGCTAATTTTTTCGGCTTGTTCAACGTCATAAGCTATGTTACCGCGCTTTTCCTGCTTAAAGCGTTCGTCTTCAAAAGGTTTTAACTCCTCGCATAGCTCTTTAAACTTTTTATACTCGATGAGTTTACGTATTAACTCTTCCTTCTGATCTATTTCACTCTCGCCGTTTTCGGCTTCATATCGCGGCAGCAACATTTTGGCTTTAATGCGCATTAAGGTAGCTGCCACAAAAATAAACTCGCTGGCTACCTCAATATTAAGGCTCACCATCTGGTGTATGTAGTTTAAAAAATCGTCGGTAATGCGGGCAATGGGTATATCGTGGATGTCAAGCTCATCCCGCTCAATAAAAAACAGCAGCAAATCAAAGGGGCCTTCAAATTGCGGCAGTTTTACGGCAAAACTTTCTTCATCCATCATATTCAAAAATACGGCTTCGGCTGCAATTTGAAAAAATTATAAACAGCAAACAATAATACCCGCAATTTGCCCTGTTTTTTCAATTAAACTTAGTTAATTTGTAAGTTTATAATCCGAAGTAAATATTAATGCAAGTTAAGGCAGGCGATTTATTACAACAAATAAACTATCCATCTGATTTAAAGAAACTTAAAGAAGACGAACTGGAACGTTTATGCCAGGAGCTGCGCCAGTATATTATTGATGTTGTATCGGTTAACGGCGGGCACTTTGCCGCCAGCCTGGGCGTTGTTGAACTAACTGTTGCCCTGCAATATGTACTTAATACGCCTTACGACCAATTGGTGTGGGATGTTGGCCACCAGGCTTATGGCCATAAAATATTAACCGGCCGCCGCGACCAATTTCATACCAACCGCATTTATAAAGGATTAAGCGGTTTCCCAAAACGCAGCGAAAGCGAATACGATACTTTTGGCGTAGGGCACTCCTCAACATCTATATCCGCAGCTTTAGGTATGGCCGTTGCATCGCACTATAAAGGCGAGGATGACAGGCAACATGTAGCCGTAATTGGCGATGGCTCAATGACGGCAGGCATGGCGTTTGAAGCGCTTAACCATGCCGGTATTGAAAACAGCAACCTGCTGGTTATATTGAATGATAACAATATGGCCATTGACCCTAATGTGGGCGCGTTAAAGGAGTACCTGACTGATATTGCCGTATCAAAACCATATAACCGCTTCAGGGATGATATTGCCAGCGTACTGGCCAAGCTTTCGTCAATCGGGCCGGATGCGTACCGGATGGCGCAAAAAATTGAAAAAAGCATTAAGGGCACCCTGCTAAAAAGGAGCAACTTTTTTGAGGCCCTTAAATTCAGATACTTTGGCCCTATTGACGGGCACGATGTAAAACATTTGGTTAAGGTACTGCGCGAACTGCGCGATATACCCGGCCCCAAGCTTTTACATTGCATTACCACAAAAGGCAAAGGTTATGCCCTGGCCGAAAAAGATCAAACTAAATGGCACGCTCCCGGCCTGTTTGATAAAATTACCGGCGAAATTAAAAAAACCACGTACGATAAACCACAGCCGCCAAAATACCAGGACGTGTTTGGCCATAGCATAATTGAACTGGCCGAGCAGAACCCTAAAATCATGGGTATCACCCCCGCAATGCCATCGGGCTGCTCGCTTAATTTGATGATGAAGGCTATGCCTAACCGCGCCTTTGATGTGGGTATTGCCGAGCAGCATGCCGTTACATTTTCGGCAGGTTTGGCAACACAAGGGTTAATTCCGTTTTGTAATATATATTCCAGCTTTATGCAGCGGGCTTATGACCAGGTGATACACGATGTGGCCATACAAAAGCTTAATGTTGTTTTTTGCCTGGATAGGGCCGGTATTGCCGGTGCCGATGGTGCAACGCATCACGGCGCTTATGACCTTGCCTATATGCGCTGCATACCTAACATGACGGTAAGCGCTCCGATGAATGAAGAGGAACTGCGCAACCTGATGTACACCGCCCAGCAGGACGATATGGGGCCATTTGTAATACGCTATCCAAGAGGACAAGGTGTTATGGTTGACTGGCAACGTCCCTTTAAAGCCATACCAGTTGGCAAGGGCCGTAAAATTTGCGACGGTGAAGATGTAGCTATTTTAACTATAGGCCATATTGGCAATGAAGCTGTAAAAGCCATTGCCGAACTAAACGCCGAAGGTTATTATCCGGCACACTATGACCTGCGTTTTGTGAAACCGCTTGATGAAGCTTTACTGCACGAGGTATTCAAAAAATTCAATAAAGTTATTACTGTTGAGGATGGCTGCCTTGAAGGGGGTACGGGCAGCGCTGTTTTAGAGTTTATGGCCGATAATAACTACCATGCAAATATTTACCGCCTGGGTATACCCGATTTGGTTATTGAACACGGCGAACAAAAAGAGCTTTGGGCCGAGTGCGGTTACGATGCACACGGCATTGCCCAACAGGTACGCAAAATAGCTGTAAAATCAACCACGCATACGATTGCGAGTTAGTGATTAGTTAATCAGAGATTTAGTGATTAGTAATAAAAGTTACCTATCTTTAATTCTTCACCAATCACCAATCACCAATCACCAATCACCAATCACCCATCACCAATCACCAATCACCAATCACCAATCACCAATCACCAATCACCAATCACCAATCACCAATCACCAATCACC
>JAICMD010000110.1 GCA_025929405.1 Mucilaginibacter sp.
AAACGGCAAGGATTATTTTTAACCATCGGGTTATTGTTTAAAATAATCAATTATCCCTTTATTTAATTATTTTGGCGCCTTCAAATTTTATACATTTTCCAGGATATAAACTATGACTTACTGTTTAGGAATTAAAGTTAAAGAAGGATTGTTAGCGATTGCCGATACCCGTATAACATCAGGTACCGATACCACTGTAAAAAAGAAGATATCAATAGAACAAAAGGACGGCTTCTCGCTTTTTATCATGACCAGTGGCTTGCGCTCAACGCGCGATAAGGCCATTGTTTATTTTAACGAACTATTGGAAACCACAGAATACAACAAACTATATAAAGCCGTAAACGCCTTTGGCGAACAGGTAAAACGTGTGGCTAACGAAGACAAAGCTTCATTAGAAAAAGCCGGTTTTAACTTTGATCTGCATACCATAATAGGCGGCCAGTTAAAGGACGACCATGAGCATAAGCTGTTTTTACTATACCCAGAGGGTAACTGGGTAGAACTGGGCCAGGGCGCACCACCTATCATCATTGGCAACTCGGGGCATGGTAAACCTATATTGAACCGTACACTTAACGAAGACTCGAGCCTGAAACTGGCCTTAAAAGCCGGTTTTTTATCGTTTGATTCAACGCGGGTAAGTTCAAACAATGTTGATTTCCCGATTGATGTAGCTATTTATAAAAAGGACAGTTTTCAGATAACCGAGCAACGGTATGAGAAACGCGACCTCGAAAAGATATCGCATGAATGGGCCGATGAATTAAAATTTGCGCTTGAACACATCAGCGAGGATTGGATGGATGTAATTTTTAAAAAACTACCCAAATAAAATAACTATGAAATTTAATGTATTTACCGAGATGGAATATACAGTGCGGTCGGCAAGTACATTAATTTTAAATGTGCATGCCATGCGCACCCAAAACCAGGCTGTTTTGACCGAGGCCGTAACTATTGAGCCTTACGTAAAAACTGAGGAATTGATAACTGCAGGATGCGATAACCGCCTGATGCGTTTTGAAGTAACCGAACCCGGCAATATTAAGGTTACTTATAGTGCCCTGGTTGATAATTGTTATACCTTATTAAACCATGAGCATGAGGAAGAAATACCCGTGGCACATTTTGACCCTGCTATACTACCTTTTCTTTACCCCAGCAGGTATTGCCAATCGGACAAGTTGTATAGACTGGCTAATAATATGTTTGGGCATATTGAAAACCCTTTTGCCAAAGTGACCGCACTTTGCGAATGGATAAACAAAAATGTGCAATACCTTAGCGGCTCAACTAGTGCGCAAACCTCTGCCTATGATACCGTTACTGAGCAAGCCGGGGTTTGTAGAGATTTTGCTCACTTAGGAATAGCTCTGTGCCGCGCCTTAACTATACCAGCCCGCTATTTTACAGGTTACTCCTACCTGTTAAAACCTGCGGATTTTCATGCTTGTTTTGAAGCTTATCTGGGCGGGCAATGGGTATTATTTGATGCCACCAAACTTGCGCCATTAAATGGCATGATAAAAATAGCCACAGGCCGCGACGCGGCAGACACCGCCATAGCCAATATTTTTGGCGATGTTATCTTTACCAGCATGGTAGTTAACTGCACCCTTACCGATGGCGAAACTTTTGAACCTGTGTTTTATGATGCTGACGGGTTTACAGGCTTATCGTATTTGTAATAATTCTCCCCTTTTCCGGGCGAACCAAACTTACCTTATCATGCTGAGGAATGAAGCATCTTATCCCATTACAATAAGCCGCGGTACCTATCAATTTTATAAGATGCTTCGCTATCGCTCAGCATGACAAGATAATTTTCATTTATTAACTATCATGCTTGACAAGATCCGAAATCGAACATTCGAAATCCGAAATTTTAATAAATATTTACTTCAAATCCCAATACAAAACATAGCGCTGCCTGTCAATTGCATAGTAAGGCAATAGCTTTATATCTCTTGAAGCTACCCCTTTGGTTTCAAACGTTAACGGCTCACCGGCAACTTGTTTAACCCAGGTGCTTACAGGCTTATCTTTAGCATTCAGGGTTGAAATAACACTTGCGGGGATTGGATAATTCTTCAAATCCTGCTGATCCTTAGCAAACGGTGCAGGTTTAGTAATACCTTCAGTACCCATATCCCCTGCCAAAACAATCGGGCCATAGGCAATAGCGGCCTTATAAGCATCATCATTAGTTTTTACCAAACGAAGGGCCATTGGATAAGTAATATCAATTTTATCGCCGGCTTTCCAATTTCTGTCAATAGTAATATAACTGCCGGGCTTTTGTGTTACTTTAACACTTTTACCATTAACTTTTATTACAGCACCATTGGTTGCCCATGACGGGTATCTGATATATAATGCTGTATTGCCCATGTTATTTTGATCAATTGTTAAATGGGTAGTTGCTTCATCTGGATATTTGGTTGTTTGGGTTAGCTTAAACCCTTTTTCCTTCCAGCTAAGTACCGATGGGATAAACAGGTTTACATACACACCTTTATCATTATGGTAATAAATGCTTTCGGCATACTTGGCGTGGTTTTCAAAGCCCGTACCAACGCAGCACCAAAATGAATTATCAGGCGTATTGTACACTTTAAATAAACCCGGTTTAAACGACATGAAGTAGGTAACCATCCCTGTCTCCGGGTCCTGCGTACCTAATATATGATTGTAAAGTGCCTGTTCATAATAATCAGCATATTTTACGTCGGCGGTCCAGGTAAATAAGTGCCTGGTAAGTTTAAGCATATTATAGGTATTACAGCTTTCGGTAGTTATTGGTGTAATATGCTTTGATAGCTGATCGGGTTCAAAAAAATGCTCATTATCGCTGTTACCGCCAGTTGCATAGGTATGATGATCTATTACCGTTTGCCAAAAAAAGTCAGCTATGGTTTTTTGTTTTTCATCGCCGGTTAGTTCATAACCACGGGCCTCGCCAATAATTTTAGGTATTTGTGTGTTAGCGTGCAGCCTGGCCAGTTTATCTTCGCGGTTGGCCAGCGGGTCTAATACCGAATGGTGATAAAACAATTCGGCCAAACGTTTATCCTGCTCATTACCGGTAATGGCGTACAAGTTATAAGCCACCTCAATCATCCCGCCAAACTCGGTGCGTTCCATAGTGGCCAATTGTTCAGGGGTTAATCCCTGTAATTTATGATAGGCCCAGTTGCTCATTTTTTCAACAACATCCAGCGCTTTTTTATCACCGGCGTACAGGTACAGATCAGTAAGACCGGCCATTACTTTATGCAAAGTATACCAGGGCGCCCAAACGTTTTTGCCTGCAATAACCCTGTCAATAAAATTTTGCGGAAACGCGCTCAGGTAACCGTTTTGATTTAACACCTCCTGACACTCGGCAAGGGCGCGCACTATACTATCGGCTTTATTTTTATAGGCCGCTTCGCCTGTGGAAGCATACATCATGGCTAAGGCCGACATAACATGACCTAACGTATGCCCGCGCAGTTCAACATCCAACGCTTCCCACCCGCCAAAGGCTTTTGCGTTGGTGCTTATCCCTGCATTAATGCGCCAGCTATGCAACAAACGCCGGGTATCAAGCGCCAGCAGCCATTTGCCATCACGCTGCATATTTTCTTTAAAACGACTATCCAGCAGTTTCACATCCTGCAGATTAAAGCTATTGGCTTTATTGACAATTTTAGCGGCCAATTTTTGTTCGGAAGGATACTGGCCGATATATTGAGCAAATGCAACATGGGCCGAACAAACAGCGGCAATAACCACAACGGCGGTTTTGTTTACTAAACTTTTCATTATAACAGGCGGTTTAAATGGTTTTAAATAACTGTTGTTGGGTTACAGTTATACATAGATATCAGCTACTAAATTATGAAAGTATTTTTAAATGTCAATGGTACATTTAAAATAAACTGATATATTTTGTTAAAGTTAACTAATGGAAATAACCGACTTTATAGCACCATGCCTGCAGATAAGCAGGCTCCGTTAACCCAATTGCATGAGGTGATAAAAGCTTTTGCCAAAAGCTAAGTTTCAAAAAGGCTGCATTAATTTAAGAATGATACCGAAATGCCCATAGCACCTTGCGCAGATCATTCAGGATGCTAAATATTGCCGAGTTGCTGGAGAAAGGGAAGAAAAAGTAAAATTAAATTATAAACTTCTCTCCGAGCATAGCATGGCAATCCCTACACATGCAAATCAACAGAACGGATGGAGTTTGGCTTAATCTTTGCCTCCTCATCAAAAAACACTACCATGCCCGAAGGACCTTCCATTATCCTGCTCAAAGAAAAGTTACTGCCGTTTAAAGGCAAAAGGGTAATTGATGCCAATGGCTACGCCAAAGATTTTAATGCGGATATGGTGATAGGCAAAACGCTGAAGGATATTAAAACCTGGGGCAAGCATACGTTGCTTTGCTTCCCCAAGTTTACTATAAGGGTACACATGATGCTGTTTGGCACCTACCGCATTAATGAGCATACTACAAAAAACGCGTCGCTGCACTTGGGTTTTGCAAAAGGCGAGATCAATTTTTATATAGCCTCAATAAAGTTGATTGAGCAACCATTGGACGAGATGTACGATTGGGCCGCCGACATTATGAGCGATGCCTGGGATGGCCAAGCTGCCTTTAGTAAGCTGCGCCAAAAGCCCAAAACCATGATATGCGATGCCCTGCTTGATCAAAAAATATTCGCGGGTTCGGGCAATATTATTAAAAATGAATCATTATACCGTGCGAAAATCCACCCCGAAAGCTTAATTGGCGAAATACCCGACGATAGACTGCAGCACCTTATTGACACTGTGGTTGACTTTGGTGCCGACTTTTTAAAATGGCGCGCACAAAACCAACTAACCAAACACCTCGAAGCGCACGAAAAAAACATTTGTCCGCGTAACCATATTCCTTTCACAAAAAAAGATACCGGCAAAACAAAACGACATTCGTACTTCTGCACCAGGTGTCAGGAGCTGTTTGATTAATTATTTGACCCTTTGTAATACTGAACGAGTAAAGCATCCCTATTTATAAGAGTAAGTATATCATACTCGACATCGGTCATATCTTGCGTATAGGATTCTTCACTCCGTTCAGAATGACAGGGTAATTTTTATTTTTTTGTCATGCTGAGGAACGAAATATCTTATACGCCTTGCAAGTAAGCGCGTGCGGCTGTTCGCTTAAATAAGATTCTTCTCCGCCCACTGGCGGATCAAGATGACGAGTAAGTTGCTTGTGGAACCATAGACAAAGATCAATCCTACACATTCTTCTATAAGGCGATATGCCTTTTTCACCATTTCACGCAGAAAATTTGTACACAGCTATTAAAATTGTTACAAAAAGTACCATTTTACCAACAAACACTAATTCAATTAGCGTAATAAAATTTCAATAAAATTAAAAATATTATCATTAAAACATCATAATACTAAAATATTTTACAATAATCTCATCAAATCATTAACCTGAAAAAAAAAATTAAAAAACTTGTAACATTATTGATATAAAAAAGTTGTATATTTATAATACCAATTTAACCGGAAAGGATCCTGATATGAAAAATGTATTTTTAACCTGCTTGTTAGCCTTAGGTTTCACTGCCGCAAAAGCTCAATGTCCTATCAACGAAATTTTAACTACCCGCGATATACAAACGGTAGCTAATATGATTGAAAACAATACAGACTGTATAAAGCAATCATTAACGCAAAACCCCGAATACCAGAGTTTTAAACTATATGTAGATAATTTATACAACGGTGCAAGCCCGTGGATATACCATAGCTATCCTGCTAAAGAAAAACAGTTTAATGAGTTTTATGCCAAATGGGGTAAAGAATACCCTACTCTACGCTCAAAAGTGCCAACATCTGATGAGTTTAAAAAAGATGTAGCAGCTATGATAGCCTCTGACCCCCAATTTTTTAAACAAACCAAAACCACCGATGTACCGGTGCAATATAAACAATGGCTGTATGTACAGGATCTTAACAAAAGATATGGCGAGGCCAAAGTGCTAAGCCTGGCTAATGCAACTTCAAAAATTGCCAACCTGTCAAACGTTAATAACATTTATGCAGGCAACTGGTAAACCCTTCTATTATAAATGTGACTTAGTGGTTTTTAAACAAATCGGCCCGTTTTAATAACGGGCCGATTTGTTTGTTGTCATCGATAACGACACGAAAGCGTTGTCATGGTGAGCTTGTAGAACCATACGGTGTAAAGACCTTCCCTCCACATACCCTTCGACAGGCCTTGGATGATAGCGCAAAAAAGTTTTGACAGTTAATATTATTATGCCAATATCTCGGCAATTTCATCATAGCCTTTTTCGCGGGCCAAATCGGCAGGAAGTTTACCACCCTCCATGCGTACATTAACTTCTGCACCGCTCTCTAATAAAATAATCAGCATATCCAGGTTACCGTACTGCGCAGCAGCGTGCAGGGGCGTACTACCTGCCTGTTGTTTTACGTTAACCTGCGCGCCGCTCTCAATAAGCAAGCGTAAAATATTGGTATAATTACCTGCAGCGGCAGAGTGTATGGGATAAACATTAAATCCGTTTTTTGATGGCAGGTTTACATCGGCACCCTTTAGTATCAGCAAACGTGCCACCTCATAATGGCCAAAATAACAAGCCAAGCCAAGTGCAGTAAAGCCATCACCGGCATAATCATCTATTTTATCAGGATGGGTATCCAGCAGGTAGGCCACAGTATCAAACTGCCCGGTGGCGGCAGCTTCAAACAAATTAAAATCGTCAATACAGGTAAGCAGCACTTCAGTAATCTGCGGCTTCTTATAATAGCATGATAGCATTAACGGCGATACCCCGTGCGATGTAGGCATGGATGCCAGTGCCGGGTTCTGCAGCAGCAAATCGGTTAACCCTTTTACATCACCATTGGTAATGTATTCTTCCAATATTTCCATGCTCATATTCAATATTACTAAAAAATTAAAAATTTCACCAAATACTTGTTTAATCTATTAACTTTATATTTGTGCTTTACTACGCGCTTTACTAATGCCAATAAAAGGAAATCAGTTTAAAACCAATAATTTTAAGGAAGAAAATTTACCCCGACAATCATCAGCCAAGGGCGAACGCGAACGCCCGATTAAGCAGAAGATTGAAAACATGCCTGCTTTTGACCTGAAAGACGGCAGACTGATAAAGATCATTGGTTTATTGTTCCTGATATTTTCAATTTATCTGGCAATTGCATTTACATCATACCTGTTTACCTGGCAGCAGGATCAGAGCTACGTATCGGCAACCAACGGCGGCTGGCACAATCTTTTTAAAACCCAGCAGGAACTTATTGAAGGTGGCATAAAGGACCCTGTAGTTGATAACTGGCTGGGTAAGTTTGGCGCGCTGTTATCCAATCAGTTTATATACGAGTGGTTTGGCCTGGGATCGTTCATTTTTATATTCATATTTTTTGTAATAGGCTTCCGTATGTTATTCAAGGTTAGGCTGTACGCCTTAAACAAAACATTGGGCTATGGCTTATTCGGCATTGTTTTTACCTCAATAACCATTGGGTTTATACATGGCTTTATTAGTGATTACCCCCACTTTTTAGAGGGCCAGTTTGGCTATTGGAGCGTATTATTAATGAATGCGCAGATTGGGCAGGCAGGCACCGGCGGTTTACTTATTTTTGCTGCACTAACTGTTTTAATAATAGCCTATAACATTGACTTTAAACTACCAGAGCGTAAGGCAAAAACTATCACTGAACCTTTACCCATTACGGATGTTATACCTGAGCCAGTTGAACTGGAAAATGAGGATATTTCATTACCCGTTGAATGGCCCAAAGGTGTAAACACCGTCAAAAACGAACCGCTTAAAACCGAAGACCTGGTACCTGAACCAGTTTTTCATGAACCTGTGGTTTTAACACCCCAACCCGTATTTCATGATGAAGAAGGCACCGATATACCATTAAGTATTGAAACTGACCGCCCCGACCCTATCCTGAACGTTGAAAAAAGCGATGACGAAAAAGCGAAGGCATTGGTGGACGAGTTTGGCACTTACGACCATAAGCTTGAACTGGCATCATATAAATATCCGTCACTTGACTTACTGGAGAATTACGGATCAAACAAAATTGCTGTAAACTCTGAAGAACTGGAAGCCAACAAGAATAAAATTGTTGAAACGCTTAACCATTATAACATCGAGATCGACAAAATAAAGGCAACCATCGGCCCAACGGTTACACTATACGAAATTATCCCTGCGCCGGGTGTGCGTATCTCCAAAATTAAAAATCTGGAGGATGATATTGCATTGAGCCTGGCCGCTTTGGGTATACGTATTATTGCCCCTATGCCGGGTAAAGGCACCATCGGTATTGAGGTACCTAACCAAAACCCCGAAATGGTTTCCATGCGTTCGGTACTAGCTACTGAGAAGTTTCAGAATACTACCATGGACCTGCCAATTGCCCTGGGCAAAACCATATCAAACGAAGTATTTATTGCCGATTTGGCCAAGATGCCGCACCTGTTGGTAGCTGGTGCAACTGGTCAGGGTAAATCGGTAGGTATAAATTCTATATTGGTATCATTACTTTATAAAAAACACCCTGCGGAATTAAAGTTTGTATTGGTTGACCCAAAAAAGGTGGAGCTAACGCTTTTCCGCAAGATAGAAAGACACTTTTTGGCCAAACTGCCCGATGAGGAAGATGCCATTATTACCGATACCAAAAAGGTGGTAAACACGCTTAATTCGCTTTGTATTGAGATGGATCAGCGGTATGATCTGTTAAAAGATGCGCAGGTACGTAACCTGAAGGAATACAACCAGAAATTCATCAACCGCAAAATAAGCAATCCCGAAAAACATCGCTACCTGCCTTTTATAGTGTTGGTGATTGATGAGTTTGCCGATTTGATGATGACCGCAGGTAAAGAGGTTGAACAGCCCATAGCACGTATTGCGCAACTGGCCCGTGCGGTAGGTATACACCTGGTAATTGCTACGCAGCGCCCATCGGTAAATATTATTACGGGTACCATTAAGGCCAACTTCCCATCAAGGCTGGCGTTTAGGGTATTATCTAAAATCGACTCGCGTACCATATTGGATAGCGGCGGTGCCGACCAGTTGATCGGTCGCGGGGATATGCTGTTCTCAACCGGCAGCGACCTGATACGTCTGCAATGCGCTTTTGTGGATACGCCGGAGGTTGAAAAGATATCCGACTTTATTGGTAACCAGCGCGGCTATCCTACTGCCTTATTGCTACCTGAATATGTGGGCGAAGGCGAAAGCAGCGGAACAAAAGATTTTGATCCCGATGACCGCGACCCGATGTTTGAGGAAGCTGCGCGCTTAATTGTAATGCATCAGCAAGGTTCAACGTCGTTGATACAGCGCAAGCTTAAACTGGGCTACAACCGTGCGGGCCGCATTATTGACCAGTTGGAAGCCGCAGGTATTGTAGGCCCATTTGAAGGCAGCAAGGCCCGTGAGGTATTGTATCCTGACGAGTATTCGTTGTTGCAGTATTTGGAAACGATAGAGGATAAGGGTTAAGTAAGTTTCATGTATTTATTCACCACACTGTCATTCCGAACAAGGTACGAGGAGGAATCTTATACATCAGAAAAAGCATCGGATGTTATTTTATAAGATCTCTCACTACGTTTCGAGATGACAAGATGTTTTCAAACTATTCGCATTTAATAAACGTTCCTTTAAAAACACAGTCTATCTATAATGAAAAAGCTATCTATCTATATTCTATTAATATTATTAAGTGCAAATGCCTTCGCGCAAAGAGATGCGCAGGCAAAAGCCATATTAGCCCCGGTGAGCCAAAAATACCGCTCTTATAATTCCATAAAAAGCGATTTTACTTTTACGCTTGATAATGCACAGGCATCAATGAAGTTAACCCAAAATGGCACGCTGATAACCGAGCCAAAAAGCAACCGGTATAAAATCACCCTGTACAGCCAGGGCTCAACTACGCAGGTTGAGCAGGAAATAATCAGCGATGGCAAAACACAATGGGTTTATAACCGCGATGATAAGGAAGTACAGGTAAGCAATGCCGGCCATGGCAGCGATGATTTTAACCCGGCGCAACTGTTTACTATTTATGAGCATGGTTATAAGTACCTGTACACCGGCGACCAAAAAATAGCCGGAAAGGTTTATCAGATAATTGACCTTACTGCCGAAAATACACAAACAGCTATTTTTAAGGTGCGTTTAAGTATTGATAAGGCAAAAAAACAAATCTACAGCGCCCTGGTGTT
>JAICMD010000038.1 GCA_025929405.1 Mucilaginibacter sp.
ATCACCAATCACCAATCACCAATCACCAATCACCAATCACCAATCACCAATCACCAATCACCAATCACCAATCACCAATCACCAATCACCAATCACCTACCGATGCGTCCTAAACGCGGCTATATCATTATATATGGTGCGGAACGAGCTGCGCAGGCCAATAGTAAACAGGCTGGTACGGTCTAAAAAGTCGGTATTGTGTTCGCGCCTAAAGATTGCGCCCAATTCTATACGTAAATTATATTTAGGGTTTAGCAAATAGGCCACTTTTGCCTCGCCATAATACAAATGTGTGGTAAGCCCCTGCCCTATGTAATTACCCAGCATTTTAGCGGGGTATCCATAATTCATAAAAATATCCTTGCCATAATTTAGCCCGTTTATATCTAAACCATATTCGGCGTACTGCAATTCGGTACTAAAATCAAAACGTTTATAGCTATAATTAAGCAAGCCAATCAATTCGCGGTAATTGGCACCAAACGGATGGGCCAGCGGTTCGCCTTGCTCACTGTAATTAATTACGTTCCATTTTTCGGAATAGGTGTATGGTGTGGCGCCGTTATACTCCAACAAATAGTTTAATGATCGTATTTTAAACAGGTTGGCCCCCCGTACACCTAACTGGAAACTGTATTTATTACGCGAACTGCCATCGCCCGAAAAGAAATGCTTGGATTCAAATTCATCTAATACAAACTGACCGTAAGCGGTAATACCATCAGTTAATTTATACTTTGCCGTAAAACCTATCAATGCATTATCAGGCGATCCGTTTGACGCTTCTACCGGCCTTAAAAATATTACCGGGTTGGCATAACTGAACTCAAAACCGCGATACTTGCCCAAGCTATCCGTATTTGCCCAAATTACGGCATCAAAAAACCCTACCGAAAGGCGGTTATTTACGTTCCAGTCCAGGTAATGGAACACCCCCCATTTATTATGGTAGCCGTTGGTATAGTTGGTATAAGGTGAGGCCGGATCAACCATATAGCTCCACATGGCCATATATTTAACATTGCCCAGGTTGGCAGTTAATTTCAGGAAAGGATAGGCCGAGGCATAGTCAGACAATAACTGCGAACGGTACCCATCGCCTATAAAAGTTTTATCATGGCCCAGGGTTATATTCAAATATTTAACCGGAGTATATGATGCTATTGCCGATACATTGGACCAATCTGAATAAGACTTTCTGCCGAAGCTACGGTCATAAGCCTGGCCTTCTACCATGCCTGTTTGGTTTACATAGGTATTTAAATAAGATGGAAACACCGCCTGATTTTCAAACCCGCTTGAATAGAAATAAAAGTTTTTACCTACCGTACCGCCCAACTGGTAGCCACGGGTATTTTGCCAGGTATTTTTTTTGTTAGATCGATCATTGCCGATGATCAGATCAGGCAGGAAATCAGCAAAAAAGGTATAATCCTTATCTTTTACATCTATCAAATGCTCATTAAACAACTTGCGGTGCACCCAGGTATGATGCCCGGTGGTATCAACCCCAACGTTCATTAACGAATCGTATTTATGCCGCAACAAGCTATCATCAACAAAAAAAGGTTTTAACGAACTGTGTACCCTTGTTTTAGTTGAATAGACATCCTCATTAAATTTTTGATAAAATTGATAAGAGTATGGCTGATATTGTGATTGCGCCCTGGCAACTCCTACAAACAATAAGCAGGTTAATAAGGCGTAGATTATTTTTTTCATGCAGATGGATGTGTAGTGTATTTATTCAAAATTATTGAGTGTTTTAAAACCGCTTCTTTTTAAGTGATCGTCTTTTTTTACTAATTGCAGGTCGGCCTGTACCATATCGGCAACAAGCTCTTGCAGGTTATACTCAGGCACCCAGCCTAATTTTTCTTTAGCCTTTGTGGCATCGCCTATTAAAAGTTCAACTTCGGTTGGCCTAAAGTAAGCGCTATCAACCCGCACTACGGTTTGGCCGCCTTTAAGGTTAGTTTCGTCCAATCCCAATTCATTAATTTTTTGGCGGTCAACATCAATTATCACGCCTTTTTCATTTTCGTCCCTGCCGCTAAACTCAATGTCTATGCCTAACTCGGCAAAAGCCATCCTGATAAAATCTCTAACGGTTGTAGTTACACCGGTGGCAATCACAAAATCTTCGGGTTTATCCTGTTGCAGCATTAGCCACATGGCTTTAATATAATCTTTGGCATGGCCCCAATCGCGCCTGGCCGACAGATTACCTACGTATAAACAGTTTTGCAGCCCTAAAGCTATCTTACAGGCGGCACGGGTAATTTTACGGGTAACAAAAGTTTCGCCGCGTACGGGGCTTTCATGGTTAAAAAGTATACCATTACAGGCGTACATATTATAAGCTTCGCGATAGTTTACGGTTATCCAATAAGCGTATAGCTTAGCTGCCGCATAAGGCGAGCGCGGATAAAATGGTGTGGTTTCTTTTTGAGGCACTTCCTGTACCAGTCCATATAATTCGGACGTGGATGCCTGGTAAATACGCGTTTTTTGGATAAGGCCCAATATCCTTACAGCTTCCAGTATACGCAATACGCCTACGGCATCAACATTAGCGGTATATTCAGGCGTTTCAAAGCTAACCTTTACATGGCTTTGGGCCGCCAGGTTATATATTTCGTCAGGCTGAGTTTCCTGTATGATGCGTATCAGGTTGGTTGAATCGGTAAGATCGCCATAATACATTTTAAATCGCACATCAGGCTCATGCGGATCATGATATAAATGGTCAACACGATCAGTATTTAATAGCGATGAGTGCCTTTTAATGCCATGCACCATATAGCCTTTATTAAGCAAAAACTCGGCTAAATAAGCGCCATCCTGGCCGGTAATACCTGTTATTAAGGCTGTTTTCATAGATATTGGGAGCAATACTACCGCAATATTATTGATAAATTGTGTAAGATGCGTGTTTTTAACTGAAATGTAATGTGGCCGGTTACATGCAGGCTACATTTTCTTCCAGTTCTTTGTACCAATCCTCGCCGTATTTTCTTATCAGCGGCTCTTTTAAAAACTCGTGCACCCGTACTTTTAACTCGTCGCCAAAACTACAGGCCGGGCTGCATATACTCCAACGGTCGTAGTTCAGTACATCAAACTCGGGGTATTTGGTTATGCGTATAGGATATAAGTGGCATGAGATGGGCTTTTTCCAATCAATCACTCCATCTTCATAAGCCTTCTCAATGGCGCATTTGGTAATGCCGCCTTCCCAGGTTACATAAGCGCATTCCTTATTTACATCCACACAGGGTGTAGTATAGTCGCCTTCAAAATCCTCTACATAGGTACCTCCCTTTTCAATGGTATCTATGCCTTTTTGCGTCATATAAGGCTTTACTTTGGGATATATCTCGTCCAGTATCTGCAACTCATCATGGTTTAGCGGCGCGCCCGAGTCGCCTTCCAAACAACAGGCGCCTTTGCATTTATTTAAATTGCAAACAAAGTTTTTTTGCACTACATCTTCGTGTATTAAAACACTGCCAACCTCTATCATCATTTACTTATGGGATTTAACGGATATTTCAGGCCCCTGGCGCCTGTAAGCTCCATAGTTACACTGCCTACAATCAATTCAACATGGGCCTTAACGGGTATACGGTTATTATCATCGGTTATCCACAAAAACAGTTTGCTATCCTTTCTGAATATACGGCCCGGTATAATTGTTGGGTTAAACTTTAAGCAGTTAAAGGTGCCAAAGTTAGTCTTTACCTGCTCTTTACCCATATAAGTTATGGTTAGGGTTTGTACGCCGTCTTCTAAAAAGTATTTCATATCAAACCGCTCGCCTATGCGCATTTTTGATACATCAATATTGCGTGCAAAATAATAGGCCGATACAAAATCAAACACATCGCCTTTAAATGGGAAAACGCCTTTATCGGCTGTAACCTTGTTATCAGTTTGATTAAAGGTTACATTATCTGAGTGACGGTACCCGCCTTCGTGCCTGTTTTCGGTATAAAAATAAGGCAGCAGCGTTTCCTGATCAATATAGGTTTCGTACTGGTTACGTACCTTATAAAAAATATCAAAGGTGCCGGCAGTTTTCCCATTAGCAATGATATGAAAGGTTGGGTGGCCATTTATTCTTTTACCCCCATCTTCTACCTTTATGGTAGCTTCGGCACCGGTAAAAAAGCCGTACTTTAATTTGTAGGTTAGTTCCTCGCCTATTTTAAAAACCGGATCCTTACCAATTTTTAGTTGCTGCCCAAAAGCCAGGGTATAAATATTAAAAAGTATGATGGTAAAAAAGTACTTCTTCATACTTTTGATTTTAAATAACTCATTAATCCTTACGCTTATAAAGCGGCACGGTTGAGCATGGCTCGCCAAACATTAAACTCTTTACCACAGGCGTAAGCTTTTTAGCCAGTTCAACATAGGCCGATACGGGCACATCAATGTCTCCACAGCCCTTTATAACCAAACGCTGATCGCGGTATTGCTCCGCATCCATTTTTCCAATTTGTTTAATAAACAATACTGTTTCCAATAAATCTTTATCACCAAATACTACCTCGGCTGCATAAGGTGCCATACGGTTAGCTAATAACATATAAGCCCAGGCCGGTACAATAGCGTCGGCACTGCAAATTATGCCTACATTTTTGCCGGTATATTGCGCCCAGTCATGTTGCTTTACAAATTCCCTGAAATCTTTCTCGCGTAAAATCAGGCCCTGAAACAGGTTATCTGCAATATCATATATCACCCGCTCGCCTTTTACATAAAATATGGCGGGATCCAAAGTAACCAAACCACTTTGGGCAACCTTATTGATTATATTTTCCTGAATTTCCATGATCCGTAAAATAAAAAATCCGGAACAGCTACTATAACGCCATTCCGGATGCAAAATTACTTTAAATTTCTTCTATAAGAACTTCGCTCTGTTATCTTTTACATTCGCCTTATCTTTCAGGGCATCAAATACCTGGCTTTGGGCACGCTGCAGTATGTTTTGCGCTATTTGCTCACGCTCCCTAACGGCATTATTAAGCGGCGCAGGGTTTGTAAAACCATCAACAGTAAATACATATACGCCATTTTGACCTTCAACCGGTTTTGATAATTTATTAGGCTGCGAACCGAATATAGTACCTACCAATTTAAACTCGGTAGCAACACCCGGTAAAATAGGGTTAGCAAAAACTATGTTTTGTACAGGTGTAACTTTGCTGCCCGCTTTTTGTGCAACCTGATCAATAGTAGATGCGCCATTTAATGCCGCAGTAAACTTCTCAGTAAGCATTTTAGCTTTTACATGGTTACGTACAGCAGGCTCTATTTGTTTTTTAACAACATCAAGTGCCAATGTGCCTTTAGGCTTAATTTGTGTTAAACGGGCTACAACATACTGATCGCCTACGCTAAATACCTGGTCAGATACAGTACCTTTGTCGGCTTTATAAGCCCAGCGTACCAAATCGCGGGCATTATCCAAGCCCGGCAAGGTTGCTGCCAGTGCATTCACATTTTCGGCAACGCCTTTCTTTAAACCGGCTTTGCTTGCCTGCTGGTCAAAATTATCGCCGTTTAGCGAACTCAGAAATGCTGATGCTTTGCTGTAAGCGGCAGATTGGGTTTTGCTGCTTGCCTGCAATGGCTTATTAACCACCGCAACCTTAACAACCTTTGATGAACCTTTTTGTGTACCTATTTGAATTAAGTGCACACCATATTGCGAGGTCACAATTTTATACTCGCCGGGTTTACCGGTAAATACAGCATCTTCAAATGCAGGTATCATGGCACCACGGCCAAAAGTACCTAAATCGCCGCCTTTTGCAGCCGAACCCTTATCGGTTGAATACATATTGGCCATATCGGCAAATGTTTTCTTGCCGCTTTGTAACAATTGTTTAATTGAATCGGCTTTTGCACGTGCCTTATCAACTCCGCCTTCAATTGCGGGGTTAAGCAATATATGCTTGGCCTGTACCGAATCAGGACCAACCTGATAGCTTACCAGTTTAGCAATGTTATAACTGCCATTTGATATATACGGACCATAAACTGTACCCGGGGCAGCTTTAAACATTATTGAATCTATTTTAGGATCCAGCTTGCCTTTACCTACATAAGCCAAAGGTGTTTTTGTTTCGGAGTTGATTTGTACAAATAACGAATCGTTAGTACTTGCTTTTAACTCAGGAATCAGTTTCTCTACACTTGCCCTTACCGTAGCCGAATCGTCTTTTGACGGGGCAGCGTTAAAGCTTACGTATTCAATATCTCTTAACTCTTCTTTATTTTTAAATTGCGCTTTATGCTCGTCGTAATAGTCGCTGTAATCGCCATCGGTTAAAGTAACTTTATTATCGGGGATTGAAGCATAATCTAACGATGTGTATTTAAAGTTAACCAGTTTGTTTTTAGCCTCATAATCATCCTTAGCCTCTAACGAGTTTACATACAAACCATTGGTTACTAACGACAGGTATTTTTCGCCCAGTTTTGAGTCAATTAAATTGGTAACAAACTCGTTCCATCTTATTTTTTGCGGATCATCAGCCTTTAATGTGCTAATGCCCTGTATGGTTTGCAATAAGTTTGCTCGGTCAAACTGGCCGGTTTGCGGGTTTGTAAAAGCCTGTATAATTTGCGGGCTTGGATTGTTGCCACTGGTCATGGCCTGCGTTTCGTCAGCCCCTACAACCAAACCTAATTTTTCAACTTCATTTTTAATTATCAGGCGGCTCACCATCTGGTTCCAGGTATTTTCCTGCACATACGCCGTAATTTGAGGCGTTAATGCGTTTTGCCCGGTTTGCTGTTTAAATTGGGCCGAACTTTGGTCAACAGTTTGGTTAAATTCATCATAAGGTATTTTTTCGCCGTCAACCTGGCCTAACTCATTACTGTCATCCCTGAAAAAAGAACTACCGCTTTTTATTGCCTCGCCTGCTATAAACGCAAAAAGCGAAAGCCCTATAACAATTGCAACTATTTTACCCATCCGCTCGCGCAGATAACCCATTACAGCCATATAATTTTATATATTGTTTATATTCATTAAAAAAGAGGGCGCAAGATACAATTTTTAGTAAAAAAATGTAAAACAAAATTTATCGTTTAAAACAACAGTACGTCAAGGGGTTTCAGTAACGCTAAAGGTAGCTGTAGACTGCTTGAACATGGGGTGGGTAAGATGGTCGTCGCTGGTAAAATTAACGCCGTCCATAATATCACCGTTAGCCATGGTAAGATGAACCGGCTTATTTGAATAAATTATCTTTTTATTCTTGTCCCATATCAACTCATCCGATTTAAATGTTTCGCCCTGTGCATTGGTAGCTACCACATTTTTATGGAACTCCATTATACTTGTACGCGGATATTGTATGCCCGAGTCGGCAACGATATTACCGGCTTCCCTTGCCAGGCTATCAAAAAATATAACTTTAACGCCTTTAGGGGTTGTTTTATAGGGTACCGCATTTTTGGCGGTGTCGTCATATTCAATTAACAGCGGGGTAAGCAGGCGCAACTTAACTTTTGCCGAATCGCTGTAAATTACGTCAACACTATCTGTTTGCTGTAAGGGTTTTTCAGATTCTTTGGCTGATATTTCTTTGATCTTGTTGATATCGTTTTCGCACGAGGCTATCCACAACATGCCTGTAAGCAGTGCTGCTAACAATAATATTTGTTTTGCACCACCATACATAAGCCAATTAATCAAATTTTATTTTCTGGAACCACCTATCGTTTATCATAAAGCCCAGGCGTAGGGTAAAGTAATTTTCTTTTACCAGGCCATTGTTTAATGTGCCACGCTGACCAATCTCGCCGCTTACGTTAATTTTGTAGAAGATGTTTTGATAATACGGCCTTAAACGCAAGCCTAAACCAAATGTAACTGCCTGCGATTTAATGTTTGTTAAACCGTTGCCATTGGGGTTATTGATGTTTAAATAGGTTTGATCGTATATAAAACCTAAACGATACTCGATAGTTGACCAATAATCGCCAATAGCGTTAATGTTTGGTATATACTGGCCGCCAATGTTAAAGGTTTTACTATCAACCAGGCCCTGGCTGCTACCGCCAATGGTAAGGTTTGACCATTTGCCCATGGTATAATCGGCACCTATTAAAAACTTTTCATCGTTTTGATACGATATACCAAAGTGGTTTATTTGCGGCAATTGTATCTTGGTTTTGGCAGATTGTTGATTTACCAACGAATCTATAGGCAGATTGGCAACGCCATTCTGATCTAAAGTGTATTGGCTAACTATATAGGAGCTTTGCGAATTTAACTTCGTGCTTGCCGATGCCGAGTACCCTAATACGATATGCCTTTTAAGCGAAAGATCAAATATATACTGTACGCCATAATCATAATTAAGGCCGCTAATGCTGTTATTATCTTCAATCTGCGAATTTAGGGCTGCTGCCAGTTGCGGAAGCTCGGTATTTTGAGTGTGTTTTAACTGACCGAATATGTATGATACGTTACCGCCGATTGCTAAGTGCCTGAAAAGTTTAACCCCATAACCCAAATAAGCTTTTGACAGGCCGCCCTCGCCGCTGTAAGTATAATTAACAATATTGGTATCAACAGGTGATGAGGTACCAAAGCCCCTGTTTAGGGTTTGTTTAAAGTTATATCCAACCTGGCTATAAGGCAACAGGCCAAAACTTAATGCCGAGTGTTTGGTAACGGGTATGCCAAATGCAATATGGCTTAACCCAAAGTTTGCATTGGATTTACTGGCCTGCCCCGTTTGGCTTAAACCAAGCGTACCGCCATATAAACCACCATCAATGGTTGTTGTGTATATTGACCCGTATGATGCCGGGTTTAGCGGATTAATGCTGTTAAACCCGCCAATTGAATTTGTTGCAGTAGCGATGCCGCCCATAGCAGCGTTTTGCGGCAATATATTCGGAATAATGTTGCCCAATCCATACCTGGAGTACGGCGAACTTGTAGTAGCGGTTGATTGTGACCTGGCTCCCAATGCTATAACAGCAAGTAAAAAGGTTATAAAAAACTTTGTATATCTGATCATTATGCTTTTTGTATAGCAACATTTAGTCCTTGTAAAACCAAATGGGGCTCCATTTTAATATAGGGGGCAAAGATGCTATTTTTCAATAGAGTATCAAAAAAAATGCTATCGCCACCTGTTAGTATAATATTTAACTGCTGATGAACTTTTAAATAACTTTCAATAAAACCCGTCAACTCGTATTTTATGCCATTTTGCACACCCGATTGCAGGGCCGATATGGTATTGCTGCCATAATAATTTTCAAACCCTTCATCCGGGTTTACCAATGGCAGGCCCGAAGTATAATGATTTAAAGCATTGTAACGCATTTTTAGCCCCGGCGATATACTTCCGCCAAAATAATTAGCCTCGCTGTCAACCAGGTCATAAGTTATGCAGGTGCCTGCGTCTATTATCAGGTTGTTTGCCGCAGGGTATAAATAATTAGCGCCAATAACCGCGGCCAGCCTGTCGGCGCCTAAAGTTTGCGGGGTTAGGTATTTATTATTTATGCCTTTATAAGCTGCAACGTTAAAATAGGTTATATCAGTCCTTTGTTTTAGCGCTTCTTCCCAATCTTCGGCAGTGCTTTTTACTGTCGAAATTATAGTCCGCTTAACCGGGTAATTATCAAAATAAAAATTAAGCTGACCGGTATTAAATAGCTGATGCTGGTTGGTGTATAATAAATTGTTGTTATTAAACACCGCAACCTTGGTACTGGTATTGCCTATATCAATAACCAGGTTGGCCATCAGGCTTTGGTTAATGATAGTATTGATTCAAATATAGCCAGGCCATCTTCATTAGCCAATAACGGATCAGCAGCACGCTCAGGGTGCGGCATAAAACCAAACACATTACGGTTAATATTACATACACCTGCAATGTTTTCTATCGAGCCGTTAGGATTAGCTTCGTCGGTTATATTACCTGCCTCATCACAATACCTGAATAATACCTGGTCGTTATCCTTAATGCTTTTTAAAACATCGGCATCAGCAAAGTAATTACCCTCGCCATGCGCCACAGGTATTTTGAGCGCCCGCTGCAAATCAATTTGCGCAGTTACCATAGCGTTGTTGGTTTGCGGTATCATAAACGTATTGCGGCAAATAAATTTGCGGTGCTTATTGTGCAGCAAAGCGCCGGGCAATAAACCTGCCTCGGTTAATATCTGGAAACCGTTGCAAATACCTAATACCTTACCACCTTTGGCGGCAAACTGTATTACTTCCTGCATAATGGGCGAAAAACGTGCAATAGCGCCCGAGCGCAGATAATCGCCAAAGGAAAAACCACCGGGCAAAACAATAAAATCAGCGCCTTGCAGGTCATGGTCTTTATGCCATAAGCGAACCACCTGCTGGCCCATTATTTTTTCTAATACGTGGATGATATCCTCATCGCAATTGGAACCGGGAAATATTACTACGCCAAACTTCATACCGCAAAGCTAATATAACCGCCGAAATTTGAACGAATGTAAAAGTTAAAAAGTGTTAAACTGGAAATAAATGATGCCCGCAATGAGCAAAATAAACAACGACTCATAAAACCAGCGTATACCGGCATATGCAAAATAATACGAAAAAAACACCGCTGCAGGTATAGCACACAACAAAAAATGGCTTAACTGAAAATTGGCCTTTACATAAAATGATAATCCTGCCACCAGAAACACGCAAAATAATAGTTGGAACGATTTGCGTATCTGCACGTATCCCCTGAAAAAGTTTTTCCTTATTTTGATAAACCCCAGCAGCAAAATAATAAATACCGGTATTAAGATGAGGTAGTTATAATAATTGATATCTATTTTGTCAGGAAAACGGGTAGTTAAAGGCCGCCATATATCGTAAAACTGCGAGAGCCTGTTATTTAAATAATAATATACCGCCAGGAAAAAAAACACGGTGATATACCCTATAATGCCGGCAAGCCACTCGCGCCAGTCAAATGGTTTAAACAGGATAAGCGATATCCATATCGCCAAAAAAAAGTAAATAAAGGGCAGGTAAAATAATGAGCCAAGCGCCACTATCATGCCCAGATCATAAGCGGTTGATTTGGCATCATCCCCTTTGTACATACTTAAAAGCTTCCACAGCATCCAGATGATAAGGAAGTTGCACAATAACGGCGAACTCAGTTTTAAAAAAGGGGTAAACAAACTGGCAATTACCACATACATTAAAGCGGGCAGCGAGGTTGAGCGGCCAAGTAAATTATAGTGGTTAATCAGCATGTTTAATAATACGGCCTGTATTAAAACTAATATGCCTGCAATAAAAACGTTAAGCCCGGGAGTAAGGGTATAATCATAAGCTACGTTTTTAAACAGGCGGGCAAAGGGTTCAACAAAGGTTAATGCAAGCTGCGGCGGGGCGGTATAAACATAGCCTATGCGTAACACTACCAGCAATACAGCAAGCCATATTGTATTAGTTGGGTTATACTTTCGGAACAGATTGATCATGCCGCTGTTTAAAAAGACAATATTAGCAGAAAATATGTTTATGCTGAAATAAGCCCCGGTTTTGCATACCGTTTTATCATATCATCAACTATCTGCGCTGTTTCGTCAGGAAAATTTACGGCAATGGTACTATCATCATTAACCCAATTGTTTAAATGACCGGAAAAATCATCGTCAATGGCGGGCACCACCTTTACTCCCAGCCTTGATGCAGCAAGGGCATTGCATTGCTGCTCATACTGGCCCTTCATAGGTATCATTAATACCTTTTTTTGCAGATAAAGTGCTTCGGCAGGCCCCTCGAAACCGCCGCCGGTTAACAGGCCTTCGCCGGTAGCCAGGCTTTTATTAAATGCTTCGTTATTTACGGGCAGTACCTGTATATTATTAACCCTGTAGGCAGTTTTTTCTCTTTTCGAAAATATCTGCCATTGTATGTCTTTATCCTTACCCAAATATTTTATCAAAGTCTTATCATCATAAGCAGGCAGGTAAACGCTGTAATGACCCAGGTTGGCTGTTTCCAGATTTCGTATATCGCTGCGGATAACGGGGGTATGTATAAAATCGTCATACCGCTCAAAATGGAAACCTATATGGTAAGTTGTAGGCGAATAATATTTAAACAGCCACTCGGCATAGTTCCATTTTTCCGGTCGGGGCGTTTTGGGTGACACAAAGGAACATTGGTGACTTAATGATACCGAAGGTACATTTTGCAGCCTGCACGCCCAGGCGCTTACAGGTTCAAAATCATTAATTATAAGGTCGTATTGTTTTAGGGGTATGCTATGCATATCGCGCCATAGCCGCGGCAGGTTCATGATCTTGAAGGTGGTCCATTTATCAACCCCGCCATTTTTGCCAAATACAAAACTAAACCCGTGAAAGCGATATTTAAGCGGCTGCGAAAGACTAACCTCGGCCTCGGTGCCGCTTACCAGCAGGTCAACCTGGCCATATTGCTGCAGCAGGGGTACAATCTCGCGGGCGCGACTAATATGGCCGTTGCCTGTTCCCTGTATGGCAAAAAGTATTTTCATAGTAGCGCAGGCAAGTTAATAAACATTAAACTGAATATCGAATAATGAATACTGAATATCCAATGCCGAAGTTTTATTTCATCATTCAAAATTCGATGTTCGGTGTTCGATATTCCTTACCCTGCCTCCTGTTTAAACCTTGCCAGCAACGCATTAACATCCATCATGGCATTTAAATCCTCGGTGTCGGTTTTATCATCCTCGTCGGCATCGGTTTTAAAGTTATCAGGATTATATTTAAATACCTGCCACTGGCCCTTGCTGTATTCAAGCGCGCTCAGGCTCTCCACCCAATCGCCCGAGTTTAGGTACAGCACTTTGCCGGGACTATCGGTAGCGATAATTTCGCGTATTTCGGCCTGATGTATATGGCCGCATATTACGTATTGGTATTGCTTGGCAACGGCAAGGTCGGCGGCGGTTTGTTCAAACTGGTTGATGAATTTTACGGCGTCCTTAAACTTAGCCTTTACCTTTTGCGAGAAGCTCATTTTTGGCCTGCCCATCAGCGTTAAAAACCAATTGGTTGCGCTGTTAAGCAATATCAAGGTGTCATATCCTATAGCACCCAGTTTAGCCAGCCATTTGGAGTGCTGCATGGTAACATCAAACACGTCGCCATGAAATATCCAGGCTTTTTTACCATCTATATTAAGCACTAGTTTATTTAGTAACTGAAACGAGCCTAAGTTAAAATCTGCAAACTTGCGCAGCATTTCGTCGTGGTTACCGGTAAGGTAATAAACGGGAATGCCCTCGGTAACAAATTTTAAAATACGGCGCAGCACTTTGGTATGCGCCTCGGGCCAGTATGATTTGCTGAACTGCCATATATCAATAATATCGCCGTTCAGTATCAGCATTTTAGGTTTGATGCTTTTCAAATATTTAAGCAATTCTTTTGCATGGCACCCATAAGTACCCAAATGCACATCAGATATGATGACTATATCAACTTCGCGCTTTGCCATGAAATAAAAGGGGGATAAAGTTCCATCCGGCATAATATATGCCGGTTATTTAGCGGGCCAATGGGTTTTAAACGATTATTCGTCGTCGTCGTCCTCATTAACTCTTAACTCGTAAGGGCTAAGGTAAAACAGGCCGGTTAACAGCAACAATCCTACCACAACCAAATAAGCATATCCAAAATGCATGATGCTATTTTTTACAAAGTTGATAAATGAACTTTAATTTAATATTAGGACTACATTAAATGTAAAAGGTTTCATGCGGATGAAAATTTATTTTTATGAACTTATTAACAATGACTAAGATTTTTAAAATAGAAGGATGATAGGATTCCTTTATTATTTAAAAATCAAATAATCATCAAATCTTATAAATCTTAGTTCAGACAATTAAAGTAAAGTCACCAACTCTTTCAAACTATTTATTTGCACTGGCACATCATCCGGCTTTGGGGCATTAAATGGGTTAAAATAAATAGCATCCATGCCGAAGTTGAGCGCACCGCGCACATCGGCTTCAAGGCTGTCGCCTATCATCAGACTTTCGGCTTTTGTAGTGCCCGCCAGGTTAACGGCATGCTCAAAAATGGCTTTATCAGGTTTGTTTACGCCAACATCCTCGGATATGATGATGTGCGTAAAATATTTGCCAATGCCCGTGCCTTCAATTTTAATAGCCTGCGATTCCTTAAATCCATTGGAGATTAAATGAAGCTGATATTTTGCCTGTAGGTATTCCAGCGTTTCATGCGCATAGGGAAACAGATTGGTTTTTGTGGGGCATAATTTTACATAAGCATCCTCAAAACCTACGGGTATATTATCCGGATGTACATCAAGGTCCAAAAACGTTTGATTAAACCGTGCTTCGCGCAATTGTTCCTTGGTTATTTTACCCACATGGTAATCGGCCCAGAGCCGGTGGTTATTACGGGTGTAGGTTTCGATGAACACCTCCGGCGATGACAAACCGATACTATCCAATTGATGCACAACATACAACTCCTGCAAAGCCTCTTCGGCATTTTTATCAAAATCCCAAATGGTATGGTCGAGGTCGAAGAAAAGATGTTTGTATTTCATTGCGGGATGCGGAAGTTAAATTGCGGATTTATTCATTTTAATAATATAATTAAAATAAATCAGAATGCGACCCAATCCGAATCAGAATGATCTCATTAGCGCTAGTTATTTCAAACCAGATTATTAACAAGTCGGGTTTAATATGTGCTTCCCAATTGTCTTTATAATTTCCCGAAAGTTTATGAGGCAAATATTTTTTGTCGATTCCTATTGCACCTTCTTTTTCAAGTTCTATTAAAAAAGCACTTAGCAATTCAGCATTTTTTACTGAACGTTTTTTAATTAGTTTAACATCCTTTTTAAACTGATTAGTAGGTATTAAAGCAAACATTACAAGGATTTAATAAAAGAATGAACATCTTTTATAGGTTCATTTAACCCTAAACCTTTACGGGCATCCTCAATGGTTTTTATGGTTTTTTTATTAGGATGCTGAACAGTGGTATCAACTGATTGTGATGGATCACTAATTTTTACACCCAGTTCTTTCAGAAGCTGCTTTACCAATGCACTTTTCTTTTCGGGTATGTTTATTACCAAAGTTTCCATATACAAATATAATCTAAAATAAATCCTAAATCAATCACACCTTCTCCCCAAACGCAAGGTCTCCCGCATCACCCAAACCGGGTACAATGTATGCCTTGCTGGTCATTTCCTCATCCACGGCGCAAACCCAAATTTTGGCTTTGGGCAGGTTGGCCCGCACATGGTCAATCCCTTCGGTACTGGCAATTACTGCAGCAATGTGCAGATCTTTAATGATATGCTGAGCCATTAGTTGCTTACAAACTTCAACAATGCTTTGTCCGGTGGCCAGCATGGTATCGCATAAAATAAATATTTTGTCTTCCAGGTTAGGAACGGCAATATGGTCGATATTAATAACAAAGCTCCCTGTTTTTTTCACCTTACGGTAGGCTGTAATAAATGCTGCCTCCGCCTGGTCAAAAAAGTTTAAAAATCCCCGCTGAAACGGCAGCCCCGCCCGCAAAATAGTGCCTATTACCGGCTGCTGCGCAGGTACATTGATATTTGCTACTCCCAAAGGCGTTTGTACTTCCTGTTCTTCATAGCTTAGTTTTTTACTTATTTCATAAGCCAAAATACTGCCCAGCCGCTCCTGGTTAAGCCGGAAGCGCAACTTGTCCTGCTGGATAATGGCATTGCGCATTTCGGCCAAAAACTGGTTGCCAATAGTGTTGGTTTTATTGAGTACAAATATCATATCAGGGCTTTATGAACTAAATATACTAATAACAATTGGCAGGCCAATGTTTCAGAAAACATTGATGGGTAAAACACATTTACCCGTAGTAAAAATTACGGTTTGGCAGGTATTGCATGTTTTACCGGTAGTAAAAAATTAGCATTTGCGGGTATTGGGCATTTTACCGGTAGTAAAAATTGGCTATTCGCGGGTATTGGTTATTTTATTCGTCATAAAAAATGATCATAAATAACTGACTATAAGTAGTTTACAATAAAATCTATAAAAACCTTGAGTAAAATATCAGCTTTTTAATTTTTGTGATTTTAACCGGACAGATCGCTTTATGAATACTATCAAAAGTACCAAATTTAGTCGGATAATCATAGCGATGAGGTTTGAGTTGGTATTAAAAATATGATTGGTAGTTATATATACTATTGCAATATTTTGTAAA
>JAICMD010000140.1 GCA_025929405.1 Mucilaginibacter sp.
AATATGTATGGCTTCTGCTTCAAGCTCATCTAAATAATCCAGTTGTTTGTATTTAATCATTATTTTAATTATTGAATTATTTAATAGTGATTTAGTGAATAAATCTACAATTCGTGCATGTTTTATGTTTGTATAATCCTTTGTTTTTAACCTTAATGTTATTATTATTTTTTCATAATAACATTCATGGTTTTAATTTTTACCGCATCATCAATATTAGTAAAACTGGCCTGATCGGTGGCCTGCCAGTAAATTCTAATTTTATCAACCTGGTCAGCTCTTATCACGTGGGCCGCAACTGATACATCATCGCTAAAAAACTCCTGGCCATCAACCAATAACTTTTTAATTGTATCACCCTGAGCATAAAATATCCCTTTTTTATCTACTGATATAACAGGTATGCGCCTTAACAGGTCCTCTAACTTATCATTAGGCTGTATTACGTAATTATTGGCCTTAAATTCTAAAGTATCCCGGGGGACAGCTATATTTTTTATATTATCAGATGAAATTACGGCTGTAAATTTATTTGCGCTTTCAAAAAATAACACTGAAGTTATCAGTAAGCTAAAACAAATTACTATTCCTCTTTTCATCTATAGCGACTGCGAATTTAAATCAATAATTCGCTAATTCAGTATTCTATTTTATTTCGCTTCGTGTTCATGTAATCCGCATTCTTTTTTTGACTGGTCTTCCCACCACCATCTTCCGGCCCTGAAATCTTCACCTTCGCGTACAGCACGCGTGCAGGGCAAACATCCAATACTTGGGAAGCCTTTATCATGCAGGGTATTATAAGGTACGTTATGTTCTTTAATATATGCCTTAACCTGGTCAAGCGTCCAGTCAAAAATAGGGTGGAACTTAACCAACTGGTGTACTTCATCCCATTCGGTATTTTCCATAAACTGGCGATTAGCAGATTGCTCGGCACGAATGCCGGTTATCCAGCATTTATTGCCCTTTAATGCCCTGTTTAAAGGCTCAACCTTACGTATGCCGCAGCATTCCTTACGATTTTCAACCGATTCATAAAAACTGTTTGGGCCTTTAGTATTTACCATTTGCTCCAATAGTTCATGTTGTGGATAATAAGCATGTATAGGCTGGCCATAAATTTCCATGGTGCGGTTCCATACATAATAAGTTTCAGGAAATAAACGGCCTGTCTCTAAAGTAAATATTTTAATAGGGATATTGTTTGAAAATATCATGTGGGTAATTACTTGGTCTTCCCAACCAAAACTGCTGGAAAACACAATTTCGCCGGGGTAAAGGTCAGCTAACTTTTGTAAAGCCTCAACCGGACCCAAACCAGCGGTTTCCCATTTTACGTTTTCTACTTCCACACTCATTTATTATAGAATTTTCATTAAAAACAATATTATGCTTCTTATACTGGTAAGCATTACAATTACGCCAACAGCAACCATAATAGCCTTAACAGATATTTTGTTGGATATTTTTGCTGCAATAGGCGAAGCCAGGGCAGCACCTATTACTAAACCCGCTACCGGTTCCCAAATTACACCATTGGTCATAGTAATAAATGTTAGCGAGCTGCTGATTGCTATGAAGAATCTTGATAATTTTACAGAACCTAATGAAAAACGGGGATGCCTGCCACCTGCTATTAAACTTGATAATACAATTGACCCCCAGCCACCACCGCCAACAGCATCAATAAAGCCACCGCCAAAACCTAACAGCCGAACTTTTTTAATTTTATCTGTAGATTTTTTACGTTTTATATTCAACGCTTTAGACAATATAACGCCACCCAATATTAAGGTATAGAAAGCAATAAATGGTTTGGTATAGTTGCTATAATCTTCTAATGAAGATAAGATATAGGCACCTAATACTGCACCTGCAATACCCGGAAGAACCAGCATTTTATACAATTTCCAGTTAACATTACCCATACGATAATGCATCCATCCGGCAATGCCATTACTTAAAATTTCTGATAAGTGCACGCCCATGCTTGCGGTTGCAGGTGATATACCCATTGCTAACGAAAATGCATTTGATGTAACACCATACGACATGCCAATAGCCCCATCAACCAAAGCAAATACAAAGCCTGCACCCAAAAAGTAATAAAACATAGGGTTTATGCCTTGCGCATAAGTTCTGAATTGGGCATCATTATACCAAAGGGCCGTAATGCCTATAACAAGCGAAAGTATAATTGTGCCCCATATAAGCCATTGTAAATTGCTCTTTTTAGGTGCAATGGGTTCAACCAATACAGCAGTAGCCTCGTTAAGCGTGCGTACTTTATGGGTAAAATCTCCGCTAAGTGTGTTGCGCAGATCGTTCATTTGCTGCAGTGTAATATCAAGTTCGGCAGGCAAACTTTCACTTAAAACTTCCCTTAAACGCTTGGCAACAGTAGGGGACTTACCATTGGTTGATATACCAATTTTCAAATCGCCTTTCTGTACGATAGATCCCAGATAGAAATCGCAAAGATCAGGCTTATCGGCCACATTGATTAATAATTTACGCTCATGGGCCGACTCGCGGATGTAAGCGTTTAACTTACTATTATCAGTTGCGGTAATTACTATATCAGCTTCGTTAAGGTCATTATCGGTAAATGATTTCTGGTAGATAATTACCTTCGGATAATTTTCTGCAAGCTTTTGTACCCCGGGTATAATATTTTCGGCAATAACAGTTACCCTTGCTTCCGGGCTGTTATGCAAAACAACGGTTAGTTTTTCTAAACCAACATTGCCTGCACCTATCAGCACCGTATGCAATTCATTCAGTTTTATAAAAACAGGGAATAACTGATTGCCCGCTTTTTTATTATTCTGAATTGCTGCTATATTATTTTCGGGTAACAATGCCATAATAGCTTTATGTTATGACTGTAACAATGGTTCGCGTTTTACTTTAACAGTAGCTAGAAAATCAGCCGCCTGCGCCAAATAAGTAGTAGCAAAAGCTTCTGAAGGCTCGTTTTGGTTTATTTGTAATACCAGATCATTAAAGCTGCCGTTTAAAGGCATTTCGCCGGTGGTTACATATTGGTTATCAAACTCACGGATTATACCGCCGTGTGTGCTGCTGTTAACGCCTTTATCTAAAAGTAATGCTTTAGCTGAACTTATTAACACGCTGTAAGCATGATAGATAGCATCAGCCCATGAGCCAGCCTCGTACGAAGCATTTGCCCATTCCATTTTCTCGTCAGATTCATATAAAAGGGTAGCAACCAGGTCAATTACCACACCTGCGCACTCGCCAACACCAATAGCCGAAGCATAGTTTTCTACGTGCCCCCAGTCAACAAACTCATCATCAGTAAGGGTTGTCAGGTCGGCTAATGGTTTTAACATCTGGTAAAAATAATCCTTACCCTGGCGGTCATAATAATTATGAAATATCTCGTTTTCGTTTGAGTTTGCTTTATAATCGTTCAATAGCGTCCTCAATACATCCGTAGCACGTTTTGAAGGTATTTTAATTACCCTATCACCTGCGCGACCCACGCCATCGCCAACAATACCGCCACCAAGCATTACCTGCATTGACGGTAACACTCTTGCGCCGGCTTTTAACGAACTGCCGTGAAAACCAATATGCGCCATACTATGCTGGCCGCATGAATTCATACATCCGCTTATTTTAATTTTAATATCACGGTTGTAGATAAGGTCGGCATATTCATTATATATCAAATCTTCAACTACAGAGGCAAATGTCATACTGTTGGATATACCCAAATTACAGGTATCAGTACCGGGGCAGGTAGTAACATCGGCTACGCTGTCAAAGCCCGGAGCAGCCAAGCCAACTTCGGTTAAGGCATTAAATAAAGCAGGTAAAGACGCCTTAGTAGCATATTTTAACAACAGACCCTGGTTGGCTGTAATACGTAATTCATCAGCCACCAAATGCTCAATAGCAGCAATAAGCTTGCGTGCCTGAGCAGTAGGAATATCACCTTTAAGTGCCTTAATGTACACACCATAATAGCCTTCTTGCTTTTGTGCAAACACGTTGGTATCTAACCATTGCTGGTATTTAAACTGATCTACGGGTTCAATACCTTCCAATCCGGTTGGTTGTGGTATATTAGGTTGTGGTATTGTGTCGCGATTTATTTTATAAGTTTTTACTTTATTAGCTATGCGCTCAACTTTTGCTAACCGTAAAACCTCCTCTAAGCCAACTTTTTGAACCAGGTATTTTAAGCGAGCCTTATTACGGTTATTGCGTTCACCATAACGGTCAAATACACGGATAACCGATTCTATATAAGGTACTAACTGATCCTCCGGTAAAAACTCTTCAACCAAACTGGCCAGCATTGGCTGCGCACCAAGGCCACCGCCTAATAGCACTTTAAAGCCACGTTCGCCATTGGGTTTTAACTTCGGTATCAAACCAATATCATGTGCAAATGCAAAAGCGGTATCATCATCGCTTGACGAGAAAGCAATTTTAAATTTACGCGGCATATCCTGATTAACCGGGTTGCGCAGCAAATATTCAAATGTACCATAAGCATAAGGCGATACATCAAAAGGCTCCTTAGGATCAATACCTGCAGTAGGTGAGGCCGTAATGTTACGAACGGTATTACCGCAAGCTTCGCGCAAAGTAATATCGTCCTCGGCTAGTTTTGCCCATAACTCGGGTGTTCTGTCTAAACTTACGTAATGGATTTGAATATCCTGGCGGGTGGTTAAGTGCAGGTTGCTGCTTGCATACTCGTCAGATATATCGGCAATGCGCAATATCTGCTTAAATGTAACTTTACCAAATGGCAGTTTAATACGCACCATCTGTACGCCCGGCTGGCGCTGACCGTAAATTCCACGTGCCAAACGTAGGCTCCTGAATTTCTCGTCATGTATCTTACCTTCACGAAAAGCCCTTATTTTTTTCTCAAGGTCAATAATGTCTTTTTCAACTATCGGGTTTTCCAGCTCTGTTCTGAAGCTTTGCATATTGTGTTTGTTTTTATAAATGCTGTTTTTCGATAACAAAAACAACACTAATTATAAATATTTGTGAGGGTGCAAAAGTAATATTTTGCACTTAATAATCAAAGATATATATACTACATGGAAATGGTAGTATTTTTTACTACATAGCCAATGATTTAACACTAAAATGATATTTAAAGTTTTAGTGACGATAAATTTGTTTCGCGTGCTATAACATCAGCAATACTGGTTTTTGATAAGATGCTCAGCGTAGCATCGCGCACTTGAACAAATACATCACGGATTCCGCAAGTGGTTTCCAGATGACACTCATCGCACTTATGATAAAAATTAAGGCTTGCACAAGGCAGCATGGCCACGGGGCCATCGGTAATACGTAATATGTTTACCAAGAATATCTCTTTGGGATCTTTATTAAGTGAGTAGCCACCACCCGCACCTTTTTTGCTGTATAAATACCCCGCGTTGCGTAGGTCCAATAATATTTGTTCAAGAAATTTTTTTGGTATATGTTCTACTTCTGCAATCTTTTGGATCTGCATAGGAGGTTGATCTGCATTTTTCCCCAGTATCACTAATGCCTTAATTGCATATTTGGTCTTTTTTGAAAGCATGTATGTTTGTTAATCTATAACAAATATACTAAACAAATTCAATACAACTAATGCTATGGATTTGCTATACTTTTTTATCTGAATGGCCCAGATCCTTACCCGGATTTACTACATCACGCACCAATTGCTTTAACTCTTTTATCTCAGGAAAGCGTCCTTGTTCTTTACGATCGAATATTTTAACTCCGTCAATACTAATATTGTACCGTCCGGATATTTCGCTGGGGTGCAGTGTTACGCCGTAAACATCATCTTCAAAAGTAGTTAAAAGTTCCTGCGCCATATACGCTGCACGCAGCATCCAGCGGCATTTGGGGCAATATTCAATAGTTATGGTTGGTTTCATTTGTTTAGAATCAAGAGTAAAGATGCAAGAATCAAGATGATACAACAAACCGTTCTTCGGTATGCCTAGATAAAATCCTTAATTCATCGCCAACCGAAATTATGCCAATACCGCTATGTACCGCATTTTGCCCAAAATATATCTTATTATTTTTTGAGCGATAGCGGCTAAGTGTTTTTAAAGGTTCTTTTCCTTTGGATGCTGTGGATTGATCAATAGTAGTAATAATGCAGCGTGCGCATAGCTTTACGCCATAAAATTTAATGTAATTAATAGTAAATTCATCCAATATATCTTCCTCAAAAGGTACCGAACCTGTAAATATCATATTGGGTCTGAAACGGTTTATAGGCAATGCCTCATCCAGCCGGCTGTTCAATTCTTCCAGCGATGCCTGGCTTATCAGCATAAAAGGATAACCATCAGAAAATGAGGTTATATTACTGCCATCGGTATAATTAGGGTCGGTATGCCTTCGGGTATCGTCAGGCATATAAACCAGTCGGCAATTAATGCCCAGTTTTTCTGTAAACCAGTTATCCGCCTCATCGCTTACTAATTGTGCAGTACAAGTATCATCCCAAACAGAAACTTCAATAAGGTCCTTTTTTAAAGGCTCAAAAGGTATAATGATATGGTTGTCAGTATTGACGTAGGTAACTTTTAAACCATCATCGGCTAACGTTACTTTTAGTAAGGCCATAACAGCAATTTCGCGTTGAGATATAAAACGATTATCGTCACCAATCAGCATCCAGCGGCGGTCGTACTTAAAACCGCGGTCCATAACCTCGGCTTGCTGCAGGCTGATTCCGCCCAATGATTTTACAGGATAGATGAATATTTGGCTAATTTTAAGCATACTGCTGTAAAGATACAAAGCCTGGACTGTAGAATTATAATTTGCAGATAATCATAAATTACCTATTTTAGCGCAAGGAAATGGTGTCTTCCTTTTAAAAACCGCATTTGCTGATGGCGCCTACAAATTAACTACCGTGGTAGCACGGTATAACTTATTTGCAGGTGAAAAATTCAAACCAATTCCTTTTAAAATCTCTAACTTTTAATTTAACAGGTAAGCAATTATTTAGGTTGTTATTGCTTATTGTTGCCGCGTCATTAGCTATTGGCAGTATGGTAGCCCTGTTTTTATGGCTGCTTACTACCAGCATACATTACAGGTTTGCGCATAAATGGTTGTTGTATTTGCTGCCAATTGCTGGTGTATTTATCCATTTTATTTATAAATGGATGGGAAGTTCTTCCGAAAAAGGTAACAACCTTATTATGGACGAAATACACCAGCCCGAAGCAGGCGTGCCTAAACGTATGGCGCCAATAATATTGGCTACCACCATAATTACCCATTTGTTTGGCGGCTCGGCCGGGCGCGAGGGCACAGCGGTGCAGATAGGTGGCAGTATTGCCGCCATGTTTGGCAAATGGGTAAAAGTAACCGAAACCGAAATGCGTTTTTTATTAATAGCAGGTATTGCCGCCGGCTTCGGTGCGGTGTTTGGTACACCACTTACCGGGGCCGTTTTTGCTATTGAAGTGTTAACTATCGGCAGTGTGCAATATAAAGCCATAATACCTGCACTGATTGCCAGTTTTATTGGTGATTATGCCGTAGCCACATGGGGTGTGCACCATACCGCCTATCATATTGATATAATGGCTTTAGCCAACACACAATACTTACCTTTTAACCTGCCGTTGGTGTTTAAAGTGATTGCGGCTTCGGTAATATTTGGTTTGGTAAGCTATCTGTTTGCCTTTATGGCAACCCAAATTAAAGCAGGCTTTTTAAAACTGTTTAAAGTACAATGGCTCATTCCGCTTACCGGCGGATTAATTATTATTGCCTTGACCTATGCCATTGGTAAACCTGATTATTTAAGTTTAGGAGTTGACGCCGAATATCCCGGCGCTGTAACTATACCATCTGCATTTTATGCCAATGGTGCCGATACCTGGAGTTGGGCATGGAAAACCATTTATACCACCGTAACCTTGGGCACAGGTTTTAAAGGGGGAGAGGTAACGCCGCTGTTTTATATTGGTGCAACATTGGGTAATACCCTTGCTCTATTGTTAAACTCACCGGTAAGTTTATTTGCCGGGCTTGGTTTTATAGCTGTATTTGCGGGTGCTACCAATACGCCGCTGGCCTGCACTATAATGGGAGTTGAGTTATTTGGCAATGAATACACCTTGCTATTTGCTATTGCCAGCTTTACAGCTTATTTTTTTAGCGGTCATACGGGTATATACAGTTCGCAGCGTAAGGTTTTTATTGATGGGTTTCATCAGCAAAATTATATCCGTCAAAAAATTTACAAATATTTTGGACCCACTAACAAAGGAGCCTGATTGTAAAAATTATATTGCAAATTAAAAATTACCAAATTTTTGATAAAAGAATTAAAGTAATTAAGTGCTAATTGAAACGATTTAAGGTTTTTATCATTAGTTTTGCAATAATGGTATTAAGGCGATGCTTATATATAATTCTTTCGGTATGGCTCATCAACGCAGTTGTATGCTTTCATGCCGATGATAGCTCTGCACCAACGCCAACACCGGATCACCTTCAATATCCCGGCGAAAACTGCCAGGAAGGTGATACCGCTTTAGATTTCATAACCCAGCTTTTTAGCGATCACAATAATACAGCCGATAATGGCAGCGATCATCAGCCTAAAAAATTCCCACGTAAATTAATAATCAGGCGACTTTCATCATTTAATGTACAGTTGCCCACAATACAAAGTTTTGAAAAAAGCAATGTTGCCATAAACTTGTGTTATACTTTTGGCAAACATTGGCTCAATAAATTATTCCTTCCCGGATATTATAATTTTCTG
>JAICMD010000119.1 GCA_025929405.1 Mucilaginibacter sp.
AAAAACATCCCACTGAAAGTCTTTAAACTCCGATAACCGCTTTATCAAACGCTTATCGTCATAAGCAGGCAGGTAAACGGTATAGTGCCCCTGGTTGGTTATCACCTGCTCGCGCACTTGCTGGCGTATTACCGGGGTAAATATATTTTCGCCAAAGGTTTTAAAATGGAAACCATAGTTGGCGGTTACCGGTGCGTAATGTTTAAGTATTAAACGGCCAATAGCATCGGTATCTTCAGGCTTGGGCGCTAACTCATGCAGCACCGCGGCCTGGTGGCTTAAACCAATGCAGGGTTTGTTTTTTATATAGCAGGCCCAGGCAGATACAGGTTCAAAATCATTAATAACCACATCATAATCCTCAATGGGCAAATCGTTTATTTCTTTAATAAATTTACGAAAGCGCGATTTTAAAAATGATTTCCACAAATCAACCCCGCCGGCTTTACCAAATATAAACCCAAAGCCATGCAGGTTATATTTTACAGGGAATGGTAATTTAAGGTCGCCTTGTGTGCCGCTAACTAATACATCAACTTTGCCCATTTTTTGCAGCAATGGCACAATATCCATTGATCGGCTAAGGTGCCCGTTGCCGGTACCCTGTATGGCATATAATATTTTCATTTTTTTTGGAGGGATTTTTTTGAAGGAATAAAGAGGGTTGTCAGATCCTCTTTATTATAACTAATTAACTGATCTTATTTCAATGAAAAAAAGAACGTTGCGTAACACTTCAATTGAATAATCGCTCAAAAATAAATAGCTTGTATTAAGGAGATGTTAAATTAATATTAGGTGTTATCAGTAGGGGCGGGAGAATAATAAGAATACAATCTCCCTGCGCCAAAGGCGAAGAGGAGGATGTTGAATTTGTAGCATGACAGGAGATCAGCCAACCTTTAAGCGCCATGTGGCCTGTATGCGGCCACCTTGCCTTACTAATGCCAACTGTTCTTCGGTTGCGCTTTTCATCATTGGTTCAATAGCGGTAATTTTAGCATAATCAGTTACAGCCTCTTTATCAACTACAAACCCGGCGTTATTAAAAAGCTGTTTGGCAACTTCAAAGCTTTCAAACATTTGCTCGTGCACTTTATGCTTTTCAAAAAACTTGGTCAGCCTGTCGCTTCTTTTTAATGCTTCGGGTACGGGGCCGCGGTTTATATAAATATCGGCAGTTATCCAGTAACCGCCGCGTTTGCTTAAAATGGTGTGGATGGTTTTAAAAAGCTTTTGCTTTTCGGGCAAGCTTAAATACATCAGCAAACCTTCGTTAACAATTACAATGGGTTGGTTGGGTGCAAAATGATCAGTTATTTCTATAAATTGTTCTTCATCCAATGCGTTCAGGGGTATGGTTTCCAGTTTGCTGCCCGTGGCAGGCTCACCGGCATCCAAAGCCTTCATAAATTGCTTTTTATCTTCAATAACTTCGGGCAGGTCGGTATCAATATAATGTACATTGGGCTGCTGTACCTGCGCCAGGCCTCTGAATGAAAATCCCGACGAAAGTTCCAGTATATTTTGCGAGGGGATATCGGTTAATAACTCGTTAATGCTCCAGTAACGGCTTTCAAAATGTACCACACGTGCCCAAAAAGCAAAGTCGTTTTTTGTAAAATCAGGCTCATAGGCGGTCGGCTGCATAAGTAATTATGCGGCCCGGCGCATGTAAGGTATTTGCGTAAGCCCTTTAACCAGCACTAATGAATAAGCCGAAGGACTAATGCTACTATAATCGCGCGAAGGGGGTGGGGTGCTATTTTCCATTCAAGGCAGATTTTGACATAGCAATTTAAACAAAACCATTTACCTGTATAGGATATATTGTTAATAATATCCATATTTAAGTTCAATTGTTTCACCATACTGTTATCCACAAAAAAATGAAAAAATATATACTGCTTTTAATAAGCGCATTGGCTGTACTAAATGTTTACGCCCAACAGCCCGATCCTAATTTTGAATTATATATACTGGCCGGGCAATCAAACATGGCGGGCCGTGGCTATATAACCGATGCCTACAAAACCGTGGGTAACGATAAAGTTTTAATGCTCAACAAGGATGGCAAATGGGTAAAAGCGCAGCATCCGCTGCATTTTGATAAGCCCAATGCAGGCGTTGGCCCCGGCCTGGCCTTTGGTATGGAGATGGCGAAAGCCAACCCAAAGGCTAAAATAGGGCTTATACCTACCGCAGTAGGCGGGTCGCCTATTGAAAGCTGGCTGCCCGGCGCATTGGACAGAGCTACCAATACACATCCGTATGATGATGCAGTGGCACGCATAAAACTGGCTATGCAAAGCGGTGTTGTAAAGGGCATCATCTGGCACCAAGGCGAATCAAACAGCAACAGACCGCAGCAGGTAAAAGCCTACCTGGAGCAATTGAAAGAATTGATTGGCCGTTTCCGTAAACTGGTGGGCAATGATAATTTGCCGTTTGTAGCAGGCGAGTTGGGCCGGTACCGCACGTTTGGTCATATTAACGACGAAATAGATAAACTGCCTGAGGCCGTACCTTTTACAGCGGTTGCCACTACCGAAAACCTGGTACATCGTGGCGATACCCTGCATTTTGATAGTCCGTCGGCTGATGAATTGGGCCGCAGGTATGCCGCCAAAATGCTGATGCTACAGAAAAAGAAATAGTATATATGAAAAAAGTGCTGTTTGAAGAAACCCAGAAAAATAGTGTACTGATTATCGTCATGATCATTCCTGCTATATTTTTTGCCGCCTTAGCTATTGTTCAAATAGCAACACATAAACCTTTAGGAAACCACCCCATTTCAAATACCGGCCTTATTTGTATAGCTGTAATATGTTTTATAATAGCGGTATCATTAGGCTCACAAAAGCTTAAAGTTAAAATTACTACAGAGGATGTACATGTTAGCTTCGGCTTTTTTGGCGCAAAAACTATCCCCATAAATGATATTAAAAATATAACCATACGTGAGTACGATGGTTTAAAAGAGTTTTGGGGATGGGGAGTAAAGTTTAATTCAAAAGGCAGGTGCTATACAATATCCGGAAATATTGGTTTGGAAGTAACCCTGTTAAATGATAAGAAAATATTGATAGGCACACAACGCGAAAGCGATCTTCAGCAGGTTTTAAAGGACCCAGTATTTGATAAGGTTGTTAGTTGACGTAAGCCATTAACAGATTTACGAAGTTTTTAAAACTTCGTAAATCTTATAGTATTTTATGAAAAAGCTGTTTTTTGTTTTGCTGATGATAGGCACTGCGGGCTTTACTTGTTTTGCCCAAAACCTGCAATCTGTCACCATAAAAATAACACCGTTAGGCGTGGGGCCAAAACCTGTACCAACCTTGTTTATTTGTACCACAAAAAGCGAACTGTACGAAAATAAATTTTTTAACAAAATAGTCATCACCGATATGCCGTCATTAAAAATGGCTATGGCCTTTATAAATACACATCCTACTACAATTAAGGGTATGGCTAAAAAGGCTTACCCGTATGGCAGTTTTCAAATTGAGCTTTATAATAAAAAGGATTATATGGGTGGGTATGTACTTGCCCCGGCAAATGAAAGCGCCAATTATCTCCGGGCCTTTATTGATACGCTAACCAAAAGCAAAGCCGATGAACTGCTTACCGATCAATTAAGAAGTTTATTGAACAGGATAAAGTAAGCTATAAACCTTTACGCTGCACGTTACAAACATCTGCACATCCCCCGCATCTGCATATTTGCATATTCACAAAACATCTGCACATACACAACAAACCTTAACATCTCAAAAATGTTGTTACTTTTGAGGCTTCAAACAAAGTAGTTCAACTTGGATAAAGAATACATAGACCAATTTATAGCCAATGCCCTGAAAGAAGACGTTGGCGACGGCGATCATACCTCGCTGGCTACCATTCCTGATGATACTTTAGGCAAGGCACGTTTGCTGGTTAAAGACACAGGCATTTTAGCCGGTGTTGAACTGGCGCTTGAAATATTTAAAGCTGTTGACCCTAACCTTCAAGTTAATGTGTTTTTACAGGATGGCGCACTTGTTAAACCAAAGGATATTGTTTTAGAGGTTGAGGGCAACGTACACAGCATTTTAAAAGCCGAGCGGCTGGTGCTTAACTGTATGCAGCGCATGAGCGGTATTGCCACTAAAACCCATCATATTGTTGATTTGCTTAAAGGCACCAATACACAGGTTTTAGATACCCGCAAAACTACTCCGGGTATGCGTTATTTGGAGAAATGGGCCGTACGCATAGGCGGCGGCGTAAACCACCGTTTTGGCTTGTATGATATGATACTGATTAAGGATAACCATGTGGATTATTCGGGCGGGATAAGGCAGGCTATTGAAAATGCGCAGCAGTACATCAGCACACAAAACAAAAAACTGGCCATTGAAATTGAAGTGCGCAACTTTGACGAACTGGAAGAAGTGCTGCAAACCGGCGGTGTTGACCGTATATTGTTAGACAACTTTAACTTTGCCGACCTGAAACAGGCCGTAAATATTATTGAGGGCCGCTATATTACCGAAGCATCGGGCGGTATTACTGTTGATAACGTGCGCGAGTATGCCAATTGCGGTGTTGATTATATATCTATAGGTGCGCTTACCCATTCGGTTCAATGTCTTGACATGAGTTTAAAAGCCGTTAAGTCGTAACGAATTTTATTAAAATATGATTAAACTTGTTGGTAAGGTTATCAATTTAGTAATATTGCGTTAAGGATGATAACTATCTACTCGGTCACAGCCCTTATTACTGCTTATTTATTTGGCTCTATCCCCACTGCGGTATGGATAGGCCAGGCATTTTTTAATATTGATGTACGCGAATATGGCAGCGGCAACGCCGGGGCAACCAATACCTTCAGGGTATTAGGTAAAAAAGCCGGTATACCGGTAATGTTATTGGATATACTAAAAGGGTGGACGGCCACCAACCTGGCCTACTTTATTGGCGTAACCACAACAGGTGCTTATAACTCCGTCAGTTATACTAATTATGCTTTGGCTTTAGGTATAGCGGCAGTTATGGGCCATTTGTTCCCGGTATTTGCAGGGTTTAGGGGCGGCAAGGGCATAGCTACTTTGCTGGGTATGATATTGGCTATACATCTGCAGGCTGCCTTACTATGCGTAATTGTGTTTATAATAGTGCTGCTAATTACCCGGTATGTGTCGTTAAGCTCTATTATAGCCGGGTTTACCTATACCATTGGTGTTTCATTTATATTCCACAGTAATAAATCGGTAGTAATATATGGTATGTGTATGTTTTTGCTGATACTGGTTACCCACCAAAAAAATATTGAACGTTTATTGAAAGGAAAAGAATCAAAGGTGAATTTCCTTAAAAAGAAAACGGCTTAACCCATTGGTGGGTTATTTACTATCCAGCACTTCCATTATTGCCTTAGCCTTTAACAGGCATTCCTCATATTCCTTTTCCGGATCGGCATAATAGGTTATTGCACTGCCCGTTTGGAAGGATAAATATTTTTCGGCGGCATTATATAAAAGCGAGCGGATAACTACATTAAAATCAAAATCGTCATCAGGCCCAAAGTAGCCTATCGCCCCCGAATATACGCCACGTTTAGTACGCTCATATTGGTCCATTAACTGCATGGCGCTTATTTTGGGTGCCCCGGTCATGCTGCCCATAGGGAAGGTGTTTTTAATGGCTTGCATAGGCGATAAACCATCTTCTAATTTGCATACAATAGTTGATACCATTTGATGTACCTGGCTAAAGCTTTGTATGCCAAACAGCTCTTCGGTTTTAACCGTTCCCTGTTTGGCCGAGCGGGTAAGATCGTTACGTACAAGGTCAACAATCATTACGTTTTCCTGCAATTCTTTGGTATGGTTACGCAGTTGCTGTTTAATGGCTTCATCCTCTTCTAAAGTTTCACCGCGTTTGGCAGTACCTTTTATAGGCTGCGATATCAGTTTGTTTCCCCGCTTGGCCAAAAAGCGCTCGGGCGAGGCGCATAAAATGTAATTGTTGTGCCGTTTAAAAAAGCAGGTAAACGGGTTAGGCGATACCTCATTCAGATGCAAAAAGGCACTAATGGGGTCGATCACTGCATCGTCAGCATAAAACTCCTGGCAAAAGTTGGTTACATAAATATCGCCGCGGGTTATATGCTGTTTAATTTTGTTTACAGCAGATAAATAGTCAGCCTTATTAAAGCGGGTTTTTATTTTTACGGGAGGTGTTTTAGCCGATGGGATAACCTGTTGTTCAATCGCTTCAAATAGCTGTTCGGCATTATCGGCATTAATTTCAACAGTATTGTCTTTTATGAAGATGACGTTTTGCGGTGCAAAAAAATACAGGTCAGGAAAATGCAGCCCGTCAAAGTTTTTGGATGATAGCTGCTCTGTTTCATTTTTAAGATCATAACCAAAGAAACCGGTAATCCAGCCGGGATTTTCTTTGCGGAACGCAGCCAGTTGTTCAAAGGCGTTACCCGCATTGGCTGCAATATCCTGTTTAACACCAGCGGCAATTAAGGTGTTAAACTTATTATAAAGGTCGTTAAACCCATTGCTATCCAGGTAACAGGCACTATCAAACGTTGCGGCCCATGCCAGGGCTTTTTGTTTGAATAGTATTGGATTGTTTACCTGTTTTATCACGGTATAAAAATAAAAAGAAGCAATCTCTTTTGAATGAATAATTCAGAGATTGCTTCGTTCCTCGCAATGACGGTTATTTATTAATGCAAAGTAAGCGTTTGTGTCCTGTCCGGGCCAACAGATAACCATTTGATAGGTACGCCCAGTTCCTGCTCCAAATAATCAATATATGATTTTAATTTTTGCGGAATCTGGTCCAGTTCGGTAATGCCGGTAATATCTTCGGCCCAGCCGTCAATTTCCTTTAAAACCGGTACGGCATCAACCGAGCAGATATCATAAGGCATATAATCTATCTTCTCGCCTAAATAATTATAATGGGTACAAGCGTAAATTTTATCAAACCCGCTCAATACATCGGCTTTGGTCATTACCATTTGAGTAACGCCGTTAAGCATTATAGCATATTTTAACGCCGGCAGGTCTATCCATCCCGTACGGCGCGGCCTTCCGGTGGTAGCACCAAATTCATGGCCTATACGGCGCAATTCTTCGCCTGTTTCATCATTCAGTTCAGTAGGGAAGGGGCCACCGCCAACGCGCGTGCAGTAAGCTTTAAAAATGCCTATTACATCGCCAATTTGCTTGGGTGCAACGCCCAAGCCAGTACAAGCACCGGCTGCTGTAGTATTTGATGAGGTAACGAAAGGATATGAGCCAAAGTCAATATCCAGCATGGCACCTTGTGCACCTTCGGCTAATATCTTTTTACCTTGTTTAATATAGTTGTTAACCAGGTGTTCAGAGTCAACCAGTTCAAACTTTTTGATCAGTTCAATAGCTTCAAAAAATGCCTGTTCGCGTTCGCTAAAGTCTGCCACCTCACCATATAATTGTTGCAGCATGCTAGTATGCTTATCAACCAGTTTTTGGTAACGTTCCTTAAAGTCAGGCAGGGTAATATCGCCAACACGTAAACCGTTACGGCCGGTTTTATCCATATAAGTTGGACCGATGCCTTTTAAGGTTGAACCTATTTTACCTTCGCCCATCTTTTTTTCAGATGCGGCATCCAATAATTGGTGGGTAGGTAATATCAGGTGTGCCTTTTTGGCAATTACCAGGTTTTTTTTGGCCAGCAGGTCATGCCCGGCATCCTTTAATTTATCTATTTCTTTTTTTAGGGTGATAGGGTCAATTACAACACCATTGCCAATAAGGTTTAGGGTGTTGTTAAAAAATATACCCGAAGGGATGGTATTTAATACAAACTTTTTACCGTCAAACTCCAAAGTGTGGCCCGCATTTGGTCCACCCTGAAAGCGCGCTATCAGATCATAACCCGCGCTTAAAACATCAACAATTTTTCCTTTACCTTCATCGCCCCACTGGAGGCCTAATAATACGTCAACAGCCATTAATTTATTTGTTATAATAGTATTCTTTTAAAGCTTTGGTAATAACTTCCTTAACTTTTTCCCAAGTCATGTTGTTTAAACATATAGGGTCAATAGTTTCTTCTGCATCAGCAAAATAAGCTACTGATCTAATCACTGCAAAGGTATCATCATAATTGTATCTATCATGATAAAATTTAAAAAGATCATCAAAGGAATAATCCTGTAAAAGCCGTGCAACATCCCAATAGTCTTTTTTTATACCACGGCCCTTTACGGCATTAAGTTTTAAAGCTATTAAGTCTTTAATATCAGCAAAAGGTATATTATCTAATATTTGCACAGTATTTAAAAAGGGATCTCTGACACAAACAAAATCAACTTTTACATTTTGAATGATGCATTGTAATATTGACTTGTTTCTATCATTAATAATGCTGATATGCCCAAATTTATCTTCAAGTGCAGGAATAAGGATTTCTTTATCGAAGGGATTATCAGTAAAAAGATCTAAGTCGATTGATCTTCTATGACCAAGTAATAATGACAATGCCGTACCGCCAACTAATCTAAACTGTTTTAACTCGGGTAATTCAACTAAACTTTTTAGAAGTCCCAGTGTAGCCGGTTCAACTGTTTCTTCCCGTAGCATTTAAAATCGGTTGGTTTAACATTGAATAAAATGCAGCAAAAGTTTATGCTGATATCTGATAGCCAATTAGCTTTAAGTGCAAGTTTGCCCACTTTTTCAAACCCATAATATTTTAACAGATTATCAAAGTCTTCTGCCTTTCCTCTTTCTATAACCTTTTCTACAACATAGGCAGCATTTTTTTCGTAGTCAATCTTATCCATATCAACATCCCAAAAGGCTTGCCTGCTTAAAATTGGCTTATCCATAGGTTATATTTTTCTGTCGCAATAACCTTCTCTTAATTTTGCACAATTACCATAAAGATTTAACGAATGGTGCTTGATGTCAAATTTTAAAAGGTCGCCCATCATGCTTTGTATTTGTTGAATGCGTGGGTCGCAAAACTCAACTACCTTACCACAGTCGATGCAAATGATGTGATCATGCTGCTTATAGCCGTATGATTTTTCAAACTGGGCCATGTTTTTGCCAAACTGGTGCTTGGTAACCAGGTCGCATGATACCAGCAACTCTAACGTATTATAAACGGTGGCCCGGCTAACACGATATTTTTTATTTTTCATGTGGATATATAATGATTCCACATCAAAATGGTCGCTGCGCGAGTATATTTCTTCCAAAATGGCAAAACGTTCGGGCGTTTTCCTGAGGTTTTTATTCTCCAGGTACGCTTCAAATATTTTTTTTACCAATGCTATGGTGTCCTGTTGGGGCATAATGTATGGTTAATGTTCAAAGTTATGTATTTAAGTTGAATAGGTGAGTAGTTGACTGCGTTGATTATGTTATACCAATGTAACTATTCACTAATCACCGACGTCAAGACGCCTTCTCAATATCCGAGTCAAAACGGTTTACTGCGGTAACGCCCTTTACCATTTTTAATTTTTTTATCAGGTTGTCCAAATGCTCGGTATCATTTACATATACCATTATCGATCCCTCAAAAATTCCGTTATCGCTGTCAACGGTGATAGAGCGTATGTTTACTTTAAAATCAGTAGATATTACGGTAGTTAGCTGATTGATAAGCCCGACATCATCAATACCCGTAATTCGCAGTCCGGTTAAAAAGGCTAATTCCTGCTGATGTGTCCAACGGGCCTTAACAATACGGTAACCATAATTGCTCATCAGCTTAGCCGCGTTCGGACAATTGGTTCGGTGTATTTTTATGCCATCGCT
>JAICMD010000042.1 GCA_025929405.1 Mucilaginibacter sp.
AACGTAGTTTTGTCTACCTTGGGTTTTGAAAATATGGGCGTAAGCGCACCGTTAAATATTTGCACCCAATTGCTGCCTGGCAGTTATAAAACCTTCCTCAAAATCGCATCGGGTTTTGGGGGGTGCAACGCGGCGGCAGTATTTAGTAAGTAAAATAGGGAACGTCATGCTGAACTCGTTTCAGCATCCCACATGCAAAGTAATCGATGTGAGAGATCCCGAAACAAGTTCGGGATGACGGTTAAGATTATATAATTTGAGTAATAACTACCATATAACATCCAGCTGCATTATCAGCAATAATGTCGTTTATAAAAACGGTACCGTTGTTTTTGAAACCAAGACGGCGGACCTGTCGGCATTTCTTCTATCCGTTTACCAGCATTTTGAGCTAAACTATTCACGCTTTTACAAAATGGATAACCTGAGCAAACTGGGCTGGTTAACATCTGAAATATTATTAAGAGACTTCGACAAAGATGCATATAAACCCGAAGATGTCGGGTTAATTTTAGCTAACGCGAACGCCAGTCTGGACAGCGACCAGAAATACCTGAAAAGTGTGGATGATATCCCAAGCCCGGCACTGTTTGTATATACCCTGCCCAACATCATGACGGGTGAAATTTGTATTCGTAATGGTTTTAAAGGTGAGGACGCATTTTTTGTAGCTGAAAAATTTGATGCTAATTTTACGGCATCGTACGTAAACGATCTGTTAAATAACAACATCCTGCAAGCCTGTATTTGTGGCTGGGTGGATGTTATTGACAAGGATTATAAATCGGCCATGTTGTTGATTGAAAAACAGGCTGGGCCAAACGCATTGGCTTTTAATGCTGATAATATGAATATGCTTTTTAAAAGCGATATAAAAGATAGTTCCCCTAACCAAAACGGCGTATATATTGCCGGGCTTGGAGCCATAACTGCCATTGGCAATAATGTGACCGAATGCCTGGAATCTTTTAAAAAAGAGCAGGCGGGCATTGGTGATATTACCCATGTGCAAACAACGTATGCAGGTATATTGCCAGTTGCGGAGGTTAAACTAACCAACGAAGAATTGGCCGGTATGACCGGGCTTTCGATAGATGTGAGCCGCACCACTATGCTGGCTTTAACTGCCGCCCGAGAAGCACTAAATGATGCGGCAATAGCTAACCTTGATAACTTACGTGTAGGCCTGGTGTCAGCCAATACTGTTGGTGGCATGGATAAAAGCGAGGGCTTTTTTGTCGAATTTTTAAACGACAACAGCAAAGGCAAACTTCGATATATATTTGACCACGAATGCGGCAGCATTACCGAAGTTGTTGCTGATAAACTGGGCATACATGATTTTATGACCACCCTAAGCACGGCTTGTTCATCGTCAGCCAATGCAGTGTTTTACGGCGCAAGATTGATTAAAAATGATATGCTGGATGTGGTTGTAGCCGGTGGCGCCGACGCATTAACTAAATTTACCCTCAACGGCTTTAATACACTGATGATACTGGATAAGCAATTCTGCAAACCATTTGATGAGCATCGCGAAGGATTAAACTTGGGTGAGGGTGCAGGTTATGTGGTATTGGTATCAGATAAAGTGGCCCAAACTTTAACCAAACCTGCCTATTGTAAACTAAGCGGCTATAACAATAGTAATGATGCTTATCATCAAACGACATCATCGCCTGATGGTACGGGTTCGTATCTGGCCATGCAAGGCGCATTAGCCAAAGCCGGATTGCAAACTACGGATATTGATTATATAAACCTGCACGGCACAGGTACACCTAATAACGATAGTGCAGAAGGTACTGCGATATTACGCTTGTTTGAAAAGGATTTTCCGCCCATGAGTTCTACCAAGTCGTTCACCGGGCATACGCTTGGTGCAAGCGGTGGTGTTGAAGCGGTATTTTCGGCATTGGCAATTGCCAAAGGAATTATATACCCTAACCTGAGGTTTGAAACACCAATGGCTGATCTGCCATTTACGCCTGCAACCAAATTTTTAACCGGGCAAAAAATCAAGCATGTAATGTCAAACTCGTTTGGTTTTGGGGGAAATTGTACATCGTTAATATTTTCGGAGGTATCAGCATGAGGATCTATATACGCTCAACATCCAGTATATCGCCGCAAAATACATTTGGGGATAGTGGCTTTTTGACAGATGTTGTTGAATATACCGGTACCCGACTGAAAGCCATTGAGCCTGACTACAAACAATACATTGACCCCAAACTGCTACGCCGCATGAGCCATATTATTAAAATGGGTGTATCTGCTGCAAAGGATTGTTTAGATAATGCCGGGATTGATATGCCGGGCGCAATTATAACCGGCACAGCATTTGGATGCCTGGAGGATACCGTTGCTTTTTTAACGCGCATTGTGGAGTTGAACGAAGAAATGTTGCCGCCAACAGCTTTTATACAATCAACCCATAACACGGTAGCTGCACAGGTGGCCCTGATGCTGCAGTGCCATAATTATAACAATACCTTTGTGCACAAAGGAGCATCGTTTGAAAATGCGCTTATTGATGCATTGATGCTATTAAAAGAGCAGGATGCCAATGATATATTGGTTGGCGGTACCGAGGAAATGATTGATACCAGTTTTACGGTATTAACCCGTTTGGGCTTGTATAAGCGCAACCCTATCTCAAACCTTAATCTGTACAAGGAAGAATCAAAAGGTACCATCGGCGGCGAAGGTGCAGCCTTCTTTTTGCTGAACGATAAGCCGTCGGCAGATAATATGGCGGAGCTTAATGGCGTAAAAGTGGTTTATAAGCCTGTCGATATTGTGCAAAGTATTACTTCCTTTTTAAAAGACGATGGTTTAGTCATAGCCGATATCGACCTGGTAATAACCGGCCGTAATGGCGATATTAAAAACGACAATATTTATAACGAGTTAAATAAAACCCTATTTGCTAATAGCTTAACATGTAATTATAAACATCTTTGCGGCGAATATCCAACCTCGTCATCATTTGCGTTATGGCTGGCGGCTAATTGCATTAAAAGAGGGCAGGTGCCTGCAACAGTGACAAATACCAACATTGCACCTAAAAAAATATTAATATACAACCATTACCAGGGCAATTACCATTCATTAATATTATTATCCGCATGTTAAACGCACCTGTTTTTAATATCACATCCATTAACAGCACCGATGGTTTGATGAGTGCGGCTTTGACAATAAACGCAGACAGCGAAATATTTAATGGCCATTTCCCGGATCAACCCGTTGTGCCGGGAGCAAGCATGGTGCAGGTTGTAAAAGATGTTTTAGAAAAAAAACTGGGCAAAACACTACAATTAAAAATTGCCAATAACTTAAAGTTTCTTTCGCTTATAAATCCGCAGGAAACTACCGCATTGCACCTGCAATTAAACTATACCACCGAGGACGACCAAATCAAAGTAAACGGAGACTTGATTGCCGGGGATGTTGTTTACTTTAAATTTCAGGGTGTATTTGTGCAAAAAATATAAATTTTTTATTACGAACAAGGCCCCACCCTGGCATCGAGCGTGTGAAGCAATCTCTAGCTATCCAATAGTTGTACAGAGCTAAGAGATCGCTTCACTCGCCATTCCCTTGCGCTTCCTGCTCTCAAAGACATAGCTTTTTTCATTAAAAATGACTGCTTACGCATTGTTGTATAGCGGAGAAATTTATTTAGCATAAAATGATTAACTTTGTAACAAAACCCCCTGTATACAGTTATAAAACTAATTAATAAAAAGCACATGCATTTTTTTGAAGAAAAACGCCGGGAAGTAATGAGCCATATTGAAAAGTTTATGCTTGATAAAATGAGCGAGTATCTTAAACCGGTTGATTCCATCTGGCAGCCTGCTGATTTTTTGCCGGATTCTTCAAAAGAGAGCTTTTATGCTGATATTAAAGAGATGCAGGAAAGCGCACGTGGATTATCATACGATCTGATAGCTGTATTAATTGGCGATACCATTACCGAGGAAGCATTACCTACTTACGAATCATGGCTAACCATGGTTGAGGGTGTATCAAAAGATGAGGAGGGCGGCTGGATGAAATGGACCCGCCAATGGACAGCCGAAGAGAACCGCCACGGAGACCTGTTGAACAAATACCTTTATTTAAGTGGCCGCGTAAATATGCGCATGATGGAAGTATCAACCCAGTATTTAATTGCTGATGGGTTTGATATTGGCACCGGACATGATCCGTACCGTAACTTTATTTACACATCTTTTCAGGAACTGGCCACCAATATTTCACACCGTCGGGTAGCATCCCAGGCTAAGAAGGATGGCGATACGCTGCTTTCAAAAATGTGCGGCGTTATTGCGTCTGACGAGATGCGCCATGCCAAAGCCTACAAATATTTTATTGAAAAAGTTTTTGAGGTTGATCCCAACGAAGCCATGCTTGCCTTTGAGGATATGATGCGCAAAAAAATTGTAATGCCTGCGCATTTTTTGCGTGAAGTGGGTTTAAAAATAGGTCAAACCTTTGGGCATTTTACTGATGCTGCACAACGTTTGGGCATTTATACCGCGGTTGATTATGTTGATATTTTAAAAGAACTGATAACCGACTGGCAAATTGAAACCGTGGATAACCTGAATGACTCGGGCGAAAAAGCGCGTGATTATCTTTTGGCTCTGCCTAACCGTCTGCTAAAAGTTGCCGACCGGATGAAAAACCCTATGCTTGATTATAAATTTAGCTGGATATACGGGTAAATGCCTGCAAGCCACAATCCTTTGTTGTGGATATTTGGCAACAAAAAGGTTGGAGAGGCTTCAAAATTTAAAAAATTGCCTTAGGCATAAAAATTTGTTTATAAGACAGAGGAGTTTTCCCCGTTATTGATTTGAAGGTAGAATGAAATGAGGCAAAATTGTTAAAGCCGCTTTCGTAGCATATTTGTTTAATGCTTATTTCATCCTCAATAAGTAGCTTACATGCATGCCCTACTCTTATTTCGTTTACAAATTGCAAATAAGTTTTGCTTGTTTTAGCTTTAAAATAACGGCAAAACGAGTTAGGCGTTAAATTGGCAATCTCGGCTATATCTTCAAGCAATATTTTGTCTTTAAAATGGGCAAATGAGTAATCGTATATTAAATTTATCCGGTGTTTATCCGCCTCTTCAAAATTGTAAGTAAATCCAATTGATGATAATAATTTAGGATTACTTATTGAGCCTATCATTGCAAGTATCTCCATTAAAAAAATAATTCTTGAAGGCCCTTCGGCAACAGCCAATTGGTTAATTAGCCGGGCAATATGTGGTTCATTTTTCGCCTCTATATCAATTCCTCTTCCGGCTTTTTCCAGGGCATGCTTTATAATTGCATTTTCAGGCAAGTTTAAAAATGTTCTGCTCCAAAAATCTTCAAAAAAATGAATTACCGTTGCGTATGGGTTTTCACTCCTCATTTGTACTGCATCGTCATATTTCCAGTAATGCGGCAAGTTAGCGCCAACCATTACAATACTGCCCCGCCCAAAGCGTTTAATACTATCTCCTACAAACTGCATCCCCGAGCCTTTATGAAAATAAATCAACTCAATTTCAGGATGATAATGCCACCTGCTGTTAATATTAGGTAACATATCCTGGCGCACACTAAATGAGCGCGTAGACTGCGTAGAAATTTTTAATAATTCCGGTTTCATAATTGGTTAAAGCCAATATACTAATTAAATCAATAATTAAATCATTTAATGGTAATATCCCTTAATAAACGGGTAATTATTTAAAATCATAAATAATATTTAAGAGCTTTATTTGAGTGTCATTATCCTGCAATTAACATATTCATTTTGCAGTTAACCAATTGTTGCCTATTTTAAGAAAAATGCCTATGGGGAAACAAAAACTAACCAATTTTTTAAAGGAAAAAACATTCGGAATGTAGGCTCCTGTACATTCTTTATTAACCTATAACTAACACCAAAACCAAAAATTATGAAATTTAAAACGCAGGTTATGCCAGGCGCATGGCCTTCCTTATCAAAAAATTTGCCTGTCAAACAATTGATAGTCCCGTTTTTTATCATTGTAACCACTGCCAATGCGATGGCCAAAAGCGAGAAGGCGGATATTTTAATAAATTCGCTTGAAGTTGCCAATATGCAACAACAAACACAAAGGGTTACAGGCACAATAGTTGACGACAAAGGGCAAACAATGCCCGGAGTTACTGTCAGAATAAAAGGTACCAGTACAGGTACAGCATCTGACATAAACGGAAAATATTCAATAAACGTACCTAATGAAAATACTATCCTGGTATTCACTATGGTAGGATATGAATCGCAGGAAATAACTGTAGGTAATTCCAGATCAATTAACGTTACTTTAAAAGAAACAGTAAGCGCACTTAGTGAAGTGGTTGTAGTTGGTTATGGCGAGCAAAAGAAGGCCACCCTTACTGGTTCTATATCCACAGTTCAGGGTTCAGAAGTTGCAAAAAGTCCATCTCCAAACCTTGCCGCCTCGTTAGAGGGCAGGCTACCAGGTCTTGTCGTTAACCAACGCTCAGGCGAACCAGGCAGGGATGATCCGAATATTTTTATAAGGGGCACAGGTACTGATGGTAACTCTAGCCCGCTTATTATTGTTGATGGCGTTCCACGTGATGGATTTAGCAGGCTAAACCCCGAAGATATTGCAAGCTATTCTGTTCTTAAAGATGCATCTGCAGCAATTTACGGAGCACGCGCTGCCAATGGTGTAATATTAATTACTACAAAAAGGGGTGCAAAAGGAAAACCAACTTTTGATTTCAGCTACAACTATGGTATTCAAAGCCCAACAAAATTACCACAGGTACTTGATGCGGCTGCTTATGCAACAGCCTATAACGAAGGCGATTTTTATGATAAAGGCAGGCCAACTAGCGGCTATATACCAATTTATACGCCTGATGTAATAGCAAAATATCAAAACGGTTCAGATCCGGTAAATTACCCTAATACCAACTGGGTAAAGCAGGTTATAAAGCCATCGGTAGGTCAGCAGCGGTATAATATGCAGGTTACGGGTGGCTCAGATGATGTCCATTATTTGTTGTCTTTTGGAAGCCAAAGTCAGGACGGATTTTTTATTAATAATCCAACCCAATATAAACAGTATAACTTTAGAACTAAAGTTGATGTTGATATTAATAAATACCTGAATATCGGCGCGAATATATCGGGTAACTTAGGTAATTCAATATATCCTACAAATAGCGCAGGTAACACCACAGCTGTTAACTTTGTTAATATTTTACAGGCTAATCCTACTTTAGTAGCCCGTTATCCAAACGGATTATTAGGCGGTGGCCGCTTAGGCCAAAACCCGTTATTGATGAATGAGCGTGGTACTGATCAGACTAACTCTTATCCTCTTTTTTCAACTTTTACCGCAAGCTTAAAAATTCCTGGTATAGAGGGCTTAAAACTTGATGCAAGTTATAACTATGACCTGTCTAACAGTTTTGAAAGCAATTTTGACTTGCCCTACACTTATTATCAATATAATGTGAATACCGGCAATTATGACCTTACCAGTGCTACAAACCCGGTAACGGTTTCATTAAATGATACTTATAGGAGATCGTACACTATACTTTATAATTATAGATTATCCTATGATCATAACTTTGGCCAGCATCATATAGCCGGTATGGTGGGTCATGAAGAGCAGCAAAATTATTATCAGCAAATTAGTGCATACCGTAAAAACTTTCTTAGCTCTGCAATTCCACAGCTTGATTTAGGAAGCAGTGCAGCTGCAGATAAAGACAACGGAGGATTTGGTACAAGTTCAGCCTACAACACTTATTTTGGCCGTTTTAACTATGATTATGCTTCTAAATATTTACTTGAAGTTGTATTCCGTTATGATGGTTCGCAAATTTTCCCTACCGGCAAGCGCTACGCTTTCTTTCCGGGCGTTTCAGGAGGCTGGCGTTTATCTGAAGAAAAATTTATCAAGGATAACTTCAAATTTATTGATCAGTTAAAATTAAGAGCAAGCTATGGCGAAATAGGTAATGACCGGGTATCTCCTTATCAATATTTACAGAACTATGGTTTTGGCAACAATTATGTTTTTGGCACAACCGATGCATCAGCAATTTATGCACAAACCGTTCCTAATCCTAATATTACCTGGGAGAGAAGCCGAAAAACTGATATTGGTTTAGAATCGGACTTTTGGAATGGTTTATTAGGATTTGAATTTACTTATTGGAACGAAAACAGGGTTGATTTGCTTGAAAGGCCATCCGGTTCAACCAGTGGAGTATTTGGTTTTACTAGCCTTCCCAGCGAAAATATTGGTAGGGTTAACAACCATGGCTTTGAATTGGTAATTAATCACCGTAGTACAATGGGGCAGGTTAGATATAATCTTAGCGCAAGCTTCTCATATAACAGAAGCAAGGTTTTATTCATAGACGAAGCTCCGCAACAATACGATTACCAAAAGCTTACCGGTCATCCAATTGGTGCAAGCAGATATTATAAAGCTGATGGAATTTACCATACCCAGGCTGAGTTAGATGCTTCTCCACATGCTGCAGGCACCCAAGTTGGTGATATAAAAGTGCTTGATTTGAATGGAGATGGTAAGATTGATGGTAATGATACCTTCACCTTTGATGGAAACCAGATACCAAGATATGTTTTTGGATTAAATTCTAATTTTGCTTACAAAGGCTTTGATCTGAATATCTTTATACAGGGCCAGGCCGGCGCATGGGCGTATGATGGTAATTTACAAAACCTTGGAACAACAGACTTTGCAAACGCAGTTTATGCAAGATATGCAAATCACTGGACTCCTAGTAACCCAAATGGTACCATGCCAAGAGCAAGGATGTACCAGCCGGGAAATACCACATTCTTTTTGTTTAATGATTCATTTGCCCGCTTAAAAACTGTGGAATTAGGATATACAATACCAGGCTCGGTTTTATCTAAATTAAAAGTACGTAGCCTTAGGGTATTTGTAAGCGCTTACAACCTGCTTACCTATTCGCCAACAATTAAATGGGCTGATCCTGAACTTAGCTTTAATAGCGCTACTAATACGCAGGGTCAAAACAATACCGGTAATGGTGCAGGTATTAACAGCGTTCCGCCAATGAGGGTTATCAATTTTGGTGCAACATTAACATTTTAAAAATTAAAATATGAAAAAGCTACTTTTTTTATTACCTCTGCTTGTATGCTTTTCTTGTAAGAGAAACATACTCGACCTTAGCCCTCAAAACGCCGTTTCGGATGCGGCAGTATGGACAGATGCCAACTTAATTGGAGCGTACGAGACTGAATTGTATAATGCCATTCCGCATGGATTTTACATTCACATGTATTCTAAAATGACGGACGAGGCAGTTGATACTGCGCCATGCTGCGGTGCCGACATGTTTGGCCAACAACCCTTAACCGCAGATAATGTTGCCAATGCTAACGGAGGCGATTACTGGGGCGGATACATGTATTATTATAACCAAGGTTTTCAATACATCCGTAAAGTAAACATCTTTTTGGAGCACATGGCATCAACTACCATAAACTTGCCTAAAAAAGCACAATGGATTGCAGAAGCCAAATTTATACGTGCCTTTGCATATTTTGAACTTATTGAAAGGTTTGGCGGTATGCCGATTGTTACAAAGTCTTTCCCTCTTGGTGACTTAACACAATTTAAACGTAATACTTATGACGAGTGTGTAGCTTTTATAAAAAGCGACATTGACGCGGCAATGCCCGATCTTCCTAAGTCTTATCCATCTACAGATCCTAATTTTGGCAGGGCAACACAAGATGCTGCAAAGGCATTATGGTCTCGTGTAACGTTATATGCAGCTTCAAAGTTGAATAACCCAAGCCATGATAATGCCAAATGGCAGGCCGCTGCAGATGCTGCTGCTGCATTGTTAAATGCTGGATATTCACTTTATCCTGATTATCGTACAGAGTTTAATCTTTTGAGCGGACAGGCAAACAGCGAATTGATCTTCGCAAGAGAGTTTACTACTACTAATGGCCATGAAACACCGGCTAATAATCTTGGCCGTCGTTATGGGGCATACGGCGGATGGTGGGCAAGTAACGGCCCGTCGCAAAACTTAGTGGATGATTATGATATGACTAACGGCGAACCACCATTTATATATCCTGGTGGTGTAAAAACTGCTAATCCGCTTTCCGGATATGACCCGCAGCACCCGTATACCAACCGCGATCCACGCTTTGAAGCAACCGTTATTCATGATGGATCGGTTTATCATGGCGATACATTTGCTATGTGGATAGCATCTGATGGTAATACCTGGGGATTTGATTCCTACAAACAAAGTAGTGATAACCCTACAAGTAGCTATGAATTAAGGAAGTTTATGCCGGAAGATCCTAGTGTGCCTATCTCATTCCAAACTGTGTATACAAACCCATGGATACACTTCCGCCTGGCAGAAATTTATCTGAACTATGCTGAAGCTAAATTTGAATTAGGTGATGAAGCAACCTGCCGGCAGTACATTAATTTGGTTAGAGCCAGGCCATCTGTTAATATGCCACCTATTCCAGCAACAGTTACTGGTGAGGAATTACGTCGCAGGCTTTATAACGAAAGAAGGATTGAACTTGCTTTTGAAGGTCACCGGTTCTTCGATGTAAGAAGGTGGATGATTGGCGCTACTACAGAGGGTGCTGGTATTTATGGTATGCAGATTATATTGAATACTGCAACTAACGTAAAAACTTATACACCGGTTATACTATTAAAACGCCCTTGGTTTGATCAATACAATTTGCTTCCTATTGACAGGACAGAGGTAAAGCGCAATCCTCAGTTTACGCAAAACCCTGGATATTAATCAAGCTGTTCTTTTTAACAATAAAACAGGAAGCCCGGCATTGCCGGGCTTCCTGTTTTTATATCATTTATGTCAAATGGTAAGTGTAACTTATTACTGCATTATTTATTACCAAATGTCCTTATAATAATATTAAAGCTTAATAACGTCTATCCCTCGGTTATCAAGTCAACTCCGCGCGGATCATCAGATAAGTCTTCGAACAAACTATTTAAAATAGATTCGAGCGTTAGCGAATTTACATCATCTACATAATGTTCGTTGCGGGTAATCCAAAGTTGTGCACCCTTAACTTTCAACTCAAACAATGCACCTTCGTACAAACCAGGTTGTAATATTTTAATAGTGTTTCCTTGTTGTTCTATTTTAAAATCAATAGCAGTTTGGCGTTGCTGGTTAAACAGGGGGTTAAGCCTGCTGCGCAAATGCTCTGATAGCTCGTCAGTTTCAATGGGTGTATGCAGGGTTATTATTTTCATACCTACAAATACAATTAATATCCATTTTTGTTTAAGCCTACCAGGCAAGTACCATTTTCCGCAAAACCTTATTATTTTTATCCATGTTAAAAAAAGAACGTTACCGGTATTTTGTTGAATATTTTTCAAAGCATCAACCTGATGCCGTTACCGAGTTACATTACTCGTCGCCTTTTGAATTATTAATAGCAGTTATCCTATCGGCACAATGCACAGATAAGCGTATTAATCAGGTAACGCCTGCACTTTTTGAACGTTTCCCTACACCGCAGAGTTTGGCAACAGCTACCCCCGAAGAAGTATTTACTTATATACGCAGTGTAAGCTATCCCAACAACAAAGCCAAACACTTGGTGGGTATGGCTCAAATGCTGGTAAATATTTTTGGCGGCGAAGTACCATCAGATATAAACGAGTTACAAAAAATGCCCGGTGTAGGTCGTAAAACAGCCAATGTAATTGCCTCGGTAGTGTTTAATGCCCCCGCCATTGCTGTTGATACCCATGTATTCAGGGTGGCAAACCGCATTGGATTAACTAACAATGCCCGTTCCCCATTAGCAGTTGAAAAGCAACTTGTTGAAAACCTGCCTCAAGAAACATTGGCAATTGCGCATCACTGGCTGATATTGCATGGCCGGTATATTTGCGTGGCCCGCAACCCCAAGTGCGATATTTGCCCGCTTACCTGGTTTTGCCGATACTATGAACGCACCCATACCGAAGCCGCCTTGTTAAAAGCCGAAGCAGAAAAAATAAAAAAGACACAAGCAGCTAAAAGGAGAAAAATGCTAACCAGTATCAGCAAAGAATTGAAAAAGCGTAGTGTGGATAAGAATAGTTGATGGAGTTGATTTTGTTGATTAAGTTAGTAGAGGTTAAGGCATGAATTTTAATGCTTCCAACCTGTCATCTGAGCGATAGCGAAGAATCGTGTAGAAGTGGTAAGCAAAGTTTTATAAGATTTTTCGCTATCGCTCAGAATGGCAACATAAATAAATTGCTAAAAAAATTAGTATTTATAAAAATTGTTTTTATATTTGTTGTAAGATATTTTTAAGATGAGTAACGCAGAAAAATTAAAGGCACTACAGCTTACATTAGATAAGTTGGAAAAATCATACGGAAAAGGCACCATCATGAAGCTGGGCGATTCTGTGATTGAAGAAACAGAAGTAATATCAACCGGTTCATTGGGCCTGGATATTGCCCTGGGCGTTGGTGGTTTTCCTAAAGGACGTATCGTGGAGATATATGGCCCTGAATCGTCTGGTAAAACCACGCTGGCCATCCATGCCATTGCCGAGTCGCAAAAGAAAGGTGGCATTGCCGCATTTATTGATGCCGAGCATGCATTCGATCGTTTTTATGCTAAAAAATTAGGTGTTGATGTTGAAAATCTTTTAATATCACAGCCCGATAATGGCGAACAGGCATTAGAGATTGCCGATAACCTGATCCGCTCAGGCGCTATTGATATATTAGTTATCGACTCGGTTGCAGCCCTGGTGCCAAAAGCCGAGATAGAAGGCGAAATGGGCGATTCAAAAATGGGGCTACATGCCCGTTTAATGTCACAAGCATTGCGTAAGCTAACCGGTACCATCAGCAAAACAGGCTGTTGCTGTATATTTATTAATCAACTGCGCGATAAAATTGGCGTAATGTTTGGCAACCCTGAAACTACTACGGGAGGTAATGCGCTCAAATTTTATGCTTCGGTACGTTTGGATGTACGCCGTATATCGCAGATAAAAGATACCGAAGAAGTATCAGGCAACCGCGTTAAGGTTAAGATAGTTAAAAACAAAGTAGCTCCGCCGTTCCGCTTGGCTGAATTTGATATTATGTTTGGCGAAGGCATTTCAAAAGCCGGCGAGATCATTGACCTGGGTGTTGAACACAACATTATCAAAAAATCAGGTTCGTGGTTCAGCTACGGCGAAACCCGTCTGGGTCAGGGTCGTGATGCAGTTAAACAATTAATTTTAGATAATCCCGAACTGATGGATGAACTGGAAGCTAAAATAAAAGAAAACGTAACCGGCGATCATTTGGCAGAAGTGGAGTAATTTTTTTGATTGCGATTTAATATAACTAAAACGCTTACCAAGTTGGTAGGCGTTTTTTGTTTGTAATATAAACGATTTTGAACTGGTAAATCGCCAAAGTAGAAGGTTTGTATAGAACCTATTTGTTAAGCTATTTCATTAGTATTTTTAAATACTTTCTATAGAGTGTGGCCAAAGCGTAACTGCATGGCATTAAAATACTCAACTACCGATGGTTCAAGGGTTATTCTTACCGGCATCAATGAACGTAAAGACTCTATTTACGTGATGCTTGACCGTTATGACCGTAAATATATTTTACCAAAAAGCATTTTAGTAGCAGGGAAGTATTAATTTAAGGGGATGATAAAACATAATACAGATTTTGATGCGGTTGTAGTTGGCTCAGGGCCAAATGGATTGGCTGCGGCTATTACTTTGCAGCAGCAGGGTTTGTCTGTACTATTACTGGAAGGCAAGTCAAACATCGGCGGCGGTTTACGTACCGAAGAGCTTACCTTGCCCGGGTTTCAGCATGATGTATGTTCGGCGGTTCATCCGCTGGCAGCGGCATCGCCCTTTTTTGAAACATTGCCATTAGCTGATCATGGGTTGGATTACATCTATCCTCAATTTGCAGCGGCCCATCCGTTTGATGACGGTACCATGGCTGTTTTACAACATTCATTAGAAGAAACAGCCATGTCATTGAGGGATGATATGGGCGCTTATATAAAACTGTTGGGGCCATTGATTAAATCATGGCCTGGAATAGCTGACGATGTATTGGCGCCGCTGCATTTCCCTAAGCTCCCGCTAGATATGGCAGCTTTTGGCTTAAATGCGCTACTTCCTGCTACATCATTAGCTAAAAGATTTAAAACCAAAGAAGCCAAAGGATTATTTGGCGGGATGGCGGCGCATAGTATTCAGCCGCTTTCAAATGCTGCGACCTCAGCCATTGCTTTGGTGCTAATGGCTAACGGACATTTAAAGGGCTGGCCTATACCTAAAGGTGGTTCAAAAAACATTGCCGGGGCATTAGCGACTTATTTTACCAGCCTGGGCGGCCAAATACAAACCAATACCTACATCACTTCATTGGATCAGTTACCTTCAGCAAAAGCGGTACTATTTGATGTTACCCCAAAGCAATTATTAGGTATTGCAGGGCATAAATTTTCAAATATTTATAAATGGCAATTGGAGCGTTATCGCTACGGAATGGGTGTGTTTAAGATTGATTGGGCGCTGGATGATGAAATACCATTTGCCGCTGCTGATGCATCAAATGCAAGCACCATCCACATTGGCGGTACCTTTGAAGAGATAGCTAACAGCGAAAAACAAACCAGTCAAGACATTCATCCTGATAAACCCTTTGTATTGTTAACACAACCATCTGTTTTTGACAAAAGCCGTGCACCCGAAGATAAGCATGTGGCCTGGGCCTATTGCCATGTGCCCAACGGCTCAACCAAAAACATGACCGAACAAATTGAAAATCAGATAGAGCGTTTTGCTCCAGGTTTTCGCGAACGGATAATTGGCAGGCATACCTTTAATACAGCCCAATTGCAAAAATATAATCCCAACTATATTGGCGGGGACATTAACGGCGGCATAATTGACCTGGCGCAACTATTTACACGCCCTGCATTGCGTAGTTCGCCTTACCGTACTTCGGCAAAAGGTTTATATATCTGTTCATCATCTACTCCACCCGGTGGTGGTGTGCACGGCATGTGCGGCTATAATGCTGCTAAGCGTACGCTAAAAGACATTTTTAATATTGAGATATGAAATTATTGAACATCCTGCTTCAAGCAATGCTAATATGACAAATCAAACCAAGATAACAATTTCAAATATTATCATGACAAACATTAACTCAGAAAATGAGGCTATATCGCATCATCTCAACGATCGTTCATTACTGGGCAGCTATTGTAACGCATTAACATGATGAAGTTGTTTGATTTTATCGGTCTGCATAATTATGGCAAAAGCTGTAATAAATGTATCACTTTGAAAATGAGTCTGCCGAAGCTGAAAAAGTTTATCCCGGACTTAACATTATGAGTTCGGGATATACTTCAGTGCGGGATAAGGATGGATGTAATTTAAATCAAGTGTATCTTTCAGCAGGAGACAGTTGTTTAAAATTTGTTGAACAAAAACCTTAATTGGTGCCCGGTATTCGTCCGAAATAAAACAACAACCCCTGTAATATTTGACCTACAGGGGTTGTTTATTTTAATGTGGTCCCGACGAGAATCGAACTCATATCTAGAGTTTAGGAAACTCCTATTCTATCCGTTGAACTACGGGACCTAGAGCTATCTACAGCTTGTTTTATACAAAACTAATAGATTAACTGTCAATTATTTATCTCGTTTAAACA
>JAICMD010000013.1 GCA_025929405.1 Mucilaginibacter sp.
CTATGGCTGCCATCAGCGCCGTCATTACAACAGGGCGCACACGCGATACAACTCCTTCAAATATTGCAGCATCCAGGTGCATACCTTCATCCAGGTTTTTGCGGAACACCGATATTAATATCACCCCGTTTTGTATACAAACCCCAAACAGCGCTATAAAACCTATACCTGCCGAAATACTAAAATTGGTTTGCGTAATATGCAGCGCCAGGATACCTCCTATCAACGCAAATGGTACGTTCATGATAACCAGTGTGGCATCCTTAGCGTTACCAAAGGTGATGAACAGGATTAAAAATATTACCAGTAAACATATAGGTACTACATGGGCGAGGGTGTTTGAAGCACGTATCTGGTTTTCAAATTCGCCGTTCCAGGTAAATGAGTAGCCTTGATCTAACTTTACAGCCTTGCCTACCTTTTGCTGGGCCTCGGCTATTGTACTGCCCAAATCGCGCCCCCGTACCGAAAATTTAACCGCTATGTAACGCATGTTATTATCACGGTAAATAAAGGCCGGCCCGGTAAGGGTAATAATATTCGAAATTTCTTTTATGGCGATCTTGGAGCCGTTTAATGTAGGCACCATCAAATTCTCAATTTTGGTTTGCGTATTACGGGCATCGGCTTCATAGCGTACGCGTATATCAAATTTACGCTCATTTTCATACAACACCGTTGCTGCTTTACCGCCTATAGCCATTTCAATTACAGCGTTTGCATCGGCAGTTGATACACCGTACAGGGCCATTTTACGCTGATCAAGCTCTATCCTGAACTCCGGCTGACCCAAATTGCGCAGCACACCTAAATCTTCAACGCCTTTAATATTTTTTAATACGGCCATTACCGCATCAGCTTTACTATCAAGCACCTTAAAATCGGGACCAAATATTTTTACCGCCATTGATGCCGGCACACCCGCAACTGCCTCGGCCACGTTATCAATAATAGGCTGTGAGTAGTTAAATATAATACCCGGAAACTGGCTCAGTTTCTGGTTCATTTCGGCTATCAGTTGTTCTTGAGTTATTTTGCGCTTCCATTGTTTTTTAGGGTAAAGATCGACCTGGGTTTGCACGTTAAAGAAACCTTTAGGGTCGGTTCCGTCATTGGTACGGCCTACCTGCGACATGGTTTGCTTAACCTCCGGGAAACTCGCCAGTATGGCCCTCATCTTATCAGTTATTTTAACCGAACTTGATAAGGATATACTCATTGGCATTTGTGCCGTAACCCAAAGCGCACCCTCATTTAATTGCGGTAAAAACTCCGTACCCAAAAATCTTGCCGAAAAGAAGGTTATCGCCATAAAGCATACCGATATCACCAAACTTAGTTTTTGGTGATAATAGGTATAATTAAATAAGCGCTTAACGCCATTTTCAAAAAACAAGACCACAGGGTTATGCTTTTCTTTAACGTTTTTCCTTAGCAGAATGCTTGATAAAGCAGGCACCAATGTCAACGTGAAAATCAGCGCACCAAGCAAGGCAAAACCCAAAGTATAAGCCAGTGGCGAAAACATTTTACCTTCCACCTTTTGAAATGAAAAAATGGGGATCAAACAGGTTAAAATGATAAGTTTGGAGAAGAAAATGGCTTTACCCATTTCGGCGCCAACATTTTTAAACAGGCCAAGTTTGGCAAGGCCGTTAAACTTTTGCATGCCTACTTCTTTGGCCCGGTGATCAAGGGCCACAAATATGCCCTCGACCATCACCACGGCACCATCTATAATTATACCAAAATCTACCGCCCCCATGGATAACAGGTTGGCACTCATACCCTTTATCCGCAAACACATAAATGCAAAGAGTAATGACAGCGGTATGATGATAGCCACTGTAAGCGTAGTGCGCCAATCGGCCATAAACAGGAATACAATAACCGTTACCAGCACTATACCTTCCAACAAGTTATGGATTACTGTTTCGGTACAAAAATCCATCAGCGTGGTACGATCGTAAAAGGTATCAATCTTTACGCCTTTGGGTAATATATTATCATTAAGGTCCTTAACTTTTGCACCGATGCGCTGCAATACTTCTGACGGATTCTCGCCCTTGCGCATTACAATAATACCTTCAATGACGTCATTATCCTTATCACGACCTACCTGCCCTAACCTTGGCAATCCGCTTTCGTGCACATCGGCTACATCCTTAGCCAATATGGGTACGTTATTTACATTTTTAACTATGATGTTCTTTATTTCATCGATGTTATTTATCAAACCTATACCACGTACTACATAAGCTTGGTCGTTCTTTTCAATAACATCCCCTCCCACATTAATACTGCTCCGGTTAACCGCATTGTATACATCCAGTGATGTCAGGTTATATTTTTGAAGCAGCGCAGGGTTTACACTTACCTCATAGTCTTTTTCTTCGCCACCAAAGCTGTTTACGTCGGCTACGCCGGGTACCGCTTTAAACTGGCGGTCAAGCACCCAATCCTGTATGGCGGTAAGCTCATGTAATGATTGATTTTTACTTCTCAGCGTATAGCGGTATATTTCACCCGTTGGGCCGTAAGGCGGTTCAATTTCGGGCTTTACGCCATCGGGCAGATCAACGTTTACCAACCGGCTCAATACCTGCTGGCGCGCAAAGGCATCATCAACATCATCATCAAAAATTATACGGGTGTATGATAAGCCGAAGGCCGAAGTGGTGCGCAGGTTCGATTTTTTCTGTACCGAGTTCAATACCGTTTCAATAGGTATGGTAACCATTTTTTCCACCTCCTCGGCACTGCGACCCGGCCATTGCGCTATAATAATGATCTGCGTATTGGTAACATCAGGAAAGGTTTCTATAGGGGTATTGGTATAGCTCCATACGCCTAAGGCAACCAGTACCCCAGTCATAAAGAACACAAAATAGCGGTGCCTGAGCGAGAAGTAAATTATATTTTTAATGAATTTATTCATTTCAGTAGTATCAAATAGTTAAAATCGCGACAGCAAAAAAGGTTAATCGCTGATAAGCGCGTTATATAAAAACAGTTGGTTTTTGGATATGATCTTATCACCCGGCTTTAAGCCCGATGCGATGTATGACACATCATCAACTGTTTTTATTACGCTTACTTCCTGTACGCGCAAATTGCACTTGCCGTTATATACCACTACATAACTTTTACTGCTGTCAAAAACTATAGCTTTTGCGGGTACTGATACAGCTTGCTCATTCTCGTTATTGGTAATAACCACATTGGTAAACATTTCGGGTTTTAGCAAATTATCAGGATTAGGCAACGCAATTTTTATCTTCATTACTTTATTATCCGGATCAAGTACCGAACTTATCTCGTTCACCTTACCCATAAATACCTTACCGGGGTACGCCAGCGTAGTTACTTTAGCATTGTAGCCTGCTTTAACCTTACTAATATCAGATTCAAACACGTTAGCCCATATCCAAACATCCTTCATGTTTGAGATGGTAAACATGCTGCCGCTGTTATCCTGGCGTATAAAGCTGCCTGAGGTAATATTTTTTTCGATGATATAACCGCTTTGCGGAGCTTTGATAACCAGCATACCATTGGCCGAGGTATTACCGCCGCCATTAATTGCCAGTTGCTGTTTTACTTTGCTGTTAGCAGCTAAAGCTTTCTTATAATTTTCCTGAGCTTCGGTATAATCACGTTCGCTTGATATGCCGTTCTTATATAATGACTCAGCCTGATCTAACTGGCGTTTAGCTACCGCTACGTCTGATTGGGTTGACGATAAATCGGTATAATTACCCGCTACATCAGCGCTGCGCATAACAGCAAGTGTTTGCCCTTGGCTTACCTTATCACCTAAGGAAACTTTAACTTCAATAACCTGGCCACTGGCAAACGGGAAAACCTTAACCACATTATTATCATCGCTTGATACTTCGCCCGACAGGTTAAGTTCGTTTTTCATCTCGGCGGTTTTAGCCGTATCAATGGTTATAATTTTTTGCAGCGAGTCGCTTATACAAACCTGTTTGCTCTCAGGTGCCTCTTCCGTTTTATGTTTACATGCCGCTAAAAGCGTTAAAACGGAAAGACCCATCAAAAACATTTCTTTTTTCATTATCAATATATATAGTAGTATTAGTTAGAGCTTATTACTGTTGTCCCGGTGGCAAAATTCAAATCGGCAATTGCTTTTTGCAGGTTATATTGCTGTTGCAGCAGTTTTAATTTAGTGTCCTTGTATGTATCAAAGAAATCAACAAACTCAATCAATCCTATCTGCCGCTGCTGAAAGCTTTTAAGCATGTTGGCAAACAGCGTATCATATTGGCCGTAAAAAGTAGTTTGTTGTGTTGAAAATAATTGCTGGGTTAATTTATATTGATTTACAGCAGCTACCACCTCATTTTTAAGGCGCACCTCATTTTCCTTTACTATACTTTCCTGGTTTTGCTCGCTGTATTTTGCCGATTTGATATTACCTTGATTACGGTTAAATACCGGCAGTGGTATACCTACCTGTAAACCATAATAATTGGGCGCATAGCTGCTGTTTTTATCATACGTTACCCCTAAAGTAACATCGGGTGCGGCCAATGCCTTTTGCAGGGCCAAACTGTGCGTAGCCGAGTTTAATTGGTATTGGCTTGATAAATAATCGGCACGGTTAGCTTTTGCCTGCTCGATCAGTGCCGGAATATCCGGCACGATCGTATTAGCAGTTCTGTTATTTATTATAGGGGAAATGTAAGTTATTTCGTTAGTACGCAGTAAGGTTTTAAGTTCGGTTTGCAGGTCGTTTATTTGCCTGTTATTATCTACCAAATCATTTTGCAAACCAAACAATAAAGCTTTTATCCTTACCAAATCCTTCATGGAAGTGTTACCTGCATCAAATGATTTTTGGATACCGTTTACCAGGTTAGTAGCCGATGCTATTTCCATCTGATATATTTTAGCCTGCTCATTTAAATTTGCCAGTTGGCTAAAATCAAGCATCAGGTTATAACGCAGGTTTCGCATCAGGTCGTTAAATTCGGCCTGCTGTACCTGGGCATTATCTTTAGCGACTTGTACCTGTTTACCGCGTTTACCTGCGGTAAGAAATAGCTGGCTTAGTTGAAAATAAACCTCGCCCTGCCCTTGTGCATTGTTATGATAGAAGAACTTTTTGCTGCCGCCATCATATAAATTGGTTTCAGTGTTAAAAGTGGGATTATCCCAAAGCTTTGCCTGGTCTATCAGTGCTTTGGTGGCTTCAACATTATATTTTTGCGCAAGCAGGCTCAGGTTATTTTCCAAAAACTGCTTTTCGGCATCCTGAAAGGTAATCTTTAATGTATCAGTTTGTTGGGCGTGTCCGTAAAAACCTGATGTGGCTAACCCAAAGGTTAAAAGAACAACTTTATTTATAGTATACATATTAATTAGTGCTCATTAAATATGCCCGAGGGCTTATTTTGATGATTGTAACGGCAAAACTATTTATAATATGTATCGGCGGGATTAAAACGGAATTAGAATTGAAATACCAAACGGAAACGCCAAAGTACGTAACGAAGCATTTACTTAATATTGACAATTAGATACAAAAAATGCCCGCGTTATGCGGGCATCTTTCTATATAAACCGTTAATGCTTATCTTTTCATAGCGCCTTCAATCAGCGCGCCATAAAACTCGCCCAGATGCATTCCTGCTGCCCTAACCTGCTGCGGTATTAAACTGGCTGCCGATTGACCGGGGGTGGTGTTTACCTCAATAAAATAAAACTGATTGGTGCCTTCAAGCAATATAAAATCAATACGTACCATACCACGGCAGTTTAAACGCAGATAAATTTGGGTAACTATGTCGGCTATTTCGGCATTCTTCTCGCCCGAAAGGTCAGCCGGAGTAATTTCCTTTGACGCACCGGGTGTGTATTTGGCTTCGTAATCAAAAAAATCTTTCGAGCTTATAATTTCTGTCGCCGGCAAAACCTGTATATGGCCATTAATACGTGCAACGCCAATACTAAACTCACGACCCTGTATAAACTGCTCCACCAGCACCTGGTCATCTTCCTTAAAAGCTTTGTTTAAGGCATCGGGCAGGCCGCTAATTTTGTATACTTTACTCATGCCCACGCTGCTACCACCATTGTTGGGCTTAACAAATAGCGGAAACTTTAACGATGCCCCAATAGTGGCAATATCATGTATATCTTTTTTATGTAATTGCACCGAACGGGCGCAATGCAAATCGGTAATACCATTTACAATAGCCTTGGTATAAGCCTTGTTCATGGTTATGGCTGATGTGGTAGCATCGCAGGTATTGTATGGTACACCTATTATATCAAAATACCCCTGCAGCTTTCCATCCTCGCCGGGCGTACCATGTACGGTTATAAAGGCGAAATCAAATTTTATCTTTTCGCCATTTATATCCAGGCTAAAATCATTTTTATCAATATCAAACCTGTTGCTTTCCAACTCATAAAACCACCTGTCGCGGTTAATAATTATGGTGTAAATCTTGTATCTGCCTGCATCTAAACTTTCGGCAATATTTTTAGCGCTGTTGAGTGATACTTCATACTCGCCGGTATAGCCACCGGCCAAAAGGGCAACATTTATCATAGCTTCAAATATACTTTTTTTTGGGTGCCGATAAGTTATAATTTGGAATTTTTACCCTATGTTTGGTGCTAATTAAGTACGATCTATCTTACCACCGATGAGTAAATTTGGGGCCTATTTAAAAACCAGGGATTTTCGCAATACTATACTGTTAGCTATTGGCTCGGTAATAGCAGTAGTGTTAATAGCCTTTTTTAGCCTGGGTTTTTATACCAATCATGGTCAGGGCATACCCGTCCCGCAACTAAAGGGGCTATCGGCCGAAAAAGCATTTCAAATACTAAAAGACCAAGGGTTTGATTATCAGGTTGATTCGGTTTTTCAGTTAGATAAACCGCCCGGCAGCGTAATTGAGCAGGACCCGGATGCGGGTACATTGGTTAAGCAAAACCGGGTTATATATATTACTGTAGTATCGGGCCTGGCACCTAACATTTCGTTACCTGATGTTGAGCAAACCCCATATATATCGGCAGTGGCCACATTAAAAAATTTAGGATTAAAGATTGATACCACCTACCGCTCGGATATAGCTAAAAACCAGGTGCTCGAGATTCAATATAATGGTCAGGTTATTAAACCGGGTTTTAAACTACCAAAAGGTTCCACAATTACTTTAGTACTTGGTGATGGTGCAGGTGCATCAGAAGTTGAAATACCCGATCTGATAAATCAGGATCTTGATGCTGCTAAATTTGTTATAGGCCATAGCGGTGGTTTGGCTTTGGGCGAAATACAATATCAGGGCGCCATAACCGATTCGACTAATTTGGTGGTTATCGGACAATCGCCAATGAAAACCGACTCGGCAACTAAAGTAGCTATAGGCACGCGCATAAATCTTACCGTTACACAAGGTAAAAAAGCCGATGGAGCAAATTGATGCCACAAGCTTACTTAACCGGTTACAGCAAGGCGAACATTTAAATTTGCTTGATGTGCGCGAAGTGATTGAATACCATACTTATAATATAGGTGGTAAAAATCTTCCGCTATCGGCAATACATCAACATATTAACGTGTTAAATTATAACAAAACCGACGAGATAATTGTTATTTGCAAAGCCGGGGTACGCAGCCAAACAGCGCAAACCATACTTTTGAAATACGGTTATCAAAATGTGAAAAATCTGACCGGCGGATTAATTGCATTACAAAAAATACAATAGCATTTTATTATGACTGCAAAAAATAAATCAACAGGCACATTCAGGAAATTTATGATAGCCCTGGTGGTTATACTTTTTATAGCCCTGGTTGGTTGCCTTATATTTTATTACCTGCGCTATTTTGGACCTAATGTAAGCGACAAACAGGAGTATCTGTACATTCATACCGGCGAAGGATATGATCAGGTTTATAAAACTATTCGTGATGAAGGAATAGTTAAGGATACTACAACCTTTAACTGGGCCGCCCATAACATGAAATATACCCAAAAGGTTAAACCAGGCAGGTATAAACTGAAACCGGGTATGAGCAACCGTAAATTTATTAACATGCTATTATCTGGCAACCAGGAGCCTGTAACACTTTCATTCCATAATTTAAGATTAAAAGAGCAGTTTGCAGGCTTTGTGGGTAAAAAACTGGAACCGGATTCTGCTTCAATTATTCACCTGTTAGATTCTGCTGATTTTGTTAAGCAATTTGGGTTTAATACAGATAATGTTTACACTGTGTTTATGCCAGATAGCTATGATATATACTGGAACACTACGCCCGAAAAGCTATTTAAACGGATGTACGAGCATTATCAAAATTTTTGGACAACTGAGCGTAAACAAAAAGCGGCAGCCATTAACCTTACTCCCATCGAGGTATCAATATTAGCTTCGATAGTTGATGGCGAGGCCCTGCATGATGATGAAATGCCTACTATTGCCGGTTTGTATTTAAACAGGTTAAAACGCGGTCAGAAATTAGAATCGGACCCGACAGTTATTTTTGCTATACATGACTTTAATATTCGCAGGGTGTTAAACAAGGATAAATCTTTTAACTCGCCTTATAATACTTATTTGCATACCGGTTTACCTCCCGGCCCGGTGCAAATGCCATCGGTAAATGCCATAAATGCCGTGCTTAATTACAAACACAGCGATTATATTTATATGTGTGCCAAAGAGGATTTTTCAGGCTACCATAATTTTGCCACTAACCTGGCCGATCATCTGGTAAACGCCCGCAAGTTTCAGCATGCGCTTGATGAAAGGAACATTAAAAGATAATGTTTGAGCATTCAACCAAAATACGGGTTCGCTATGGCGAAACCGACCAGATGGGCTATATGTATTACGGCAACTACGCCGAATTTTACGAGGTTGGCCGTGTAGAAATGCTGCGCAGCCTGGGGCTTACCTATAGCGGCATGGAAGCATCAGGCATTATGATGCCCGTGCTGGAAATGAAATGCAAATACCTGAAGCCCGCGCGGTATGACGAAGAAATAACCATCAAAGTTATTATGGATAAGATGCCGGGAGTTAAGATACATTTCCGCTATGAATTTTTTAACGAGAGCATGGAACTGATACATACCGGCGAAACGCTGCTTGTTTTTGTAAATATGGCTACTAATCGTCCATGCTTGCCATCTGTAGAATTTTTGGATAAGTTAAAGCCCTTTTTTAAGTAAATTAGCCGTATGAGATGGCTGCACTACTTTTTACTGCGCATTAAAATTTATCATAATTTCATTAAGTGGACCAAAGCAAAAGTATTGCCGGGGTTTGGTACCCTATCCATCTACGAAGTAATAGCATCGCTGGTATATGAGTTTTCGCAAGATTCATTGGCAAGTAAGGCATCATCGCTTGCTTATAGCTTTATGCTGGCTCTTTTCCCCGGTATTATATTTTTATTTACGCTGATACCCTATGTGCCGGTAAATAATTTCCAGCAGACATTATTACACCTGTTATCCTCTATCCTACCCTATAATGCCTTTATGGCTTTGCAAACTACCATTGAAGACATTATTAAAAATCAAAACCTATCCTTATTATCAGTAGGCTTTTTAACCGCGCTGTATTTTGCTACCAACGGGGTTAGTACATTAATGCAGGCATTTAACCGGTCGTCGTTGGAGGTTGAAAAACGAAGTTGGTTTAAACGGCGGCTGATTGCGCTTAACCTTACGGTGGTTATCAGTATATCCTTATTAATAGCTATTGCTATTATGATAGCCGGGCAGGACGTTATTAAACTAATACAGGCTCATCTGGCCAGCAAAAGTCATTTATGGAAATATTTAATCACCCTGTCGCAGTGGATAATTATTGTCATTATATTTTTTACTACCATATCGTTATTATACCGCTATGGCCCATCACATAAACTAAAATGGAATTTTTTAAGCCCCGGGTCAGTATTGGCAACGGTACTGGCTATTTTAACATCATTGGGTTTTACTTACTACATCAATAACTTTTCATCATACAATAAAATCTACGGCTCAATAGGCACCTTAATCGTGGTAATGTTGTGGCTGTATTTAAACTCGCTGATACTGCTAATCGGTTTCGAATTGAATGCCAGTATTGACCTTTCCAAGCGCTCGGTAAAGGTGGTTAAGCAGCGTTATAACACTTTTAAAAAGGCTAATCCGTCTAAATTACGATAGTAACGCACTCGCTTACAATGCTTAACAGTAATTTAAAAAAAAATCAATATCCAATTTGGCAATTCGGCCCGGTTTTGTACTTTTGACCCCGGAGAGTTGGCAGAGTGGTCGATTGCGGCAGTCTTGAAAACTGTTGACTGTAACAGGTCCTGGGGTTCGAATCCCTAACTCTCCGCAAATAAATGATATTAGATTGCCAAAAGCCTGCAAATCAAATTGCAGGCTTTTTATTTTGAACAAATGGTCATTTTATTCATTAGATCGCAACAAATAGGTGCGTAATTTGGTGAGTAACTTTTCAAGACTTCCTACTCACCAGAATTACTATATTCATTTGATAATCAAGTTGTTAAAAATATAAATATCTTGTACAGTGCCGATGCGATTTATTTACGGTCGCATATTTGCATTTTATTACCTAAAAAGCCTTGAAAGAATTTAACAGCGTTGTATTAAAATTTCAGGTTAGCGTTCAACACAATACGTGTACAGCCAGTTGCATCAGTGGCCTGATATCTATAAATGACAATGCAATGAAAAAAGATACAAATAACACCTGTATATTTGCCTAACACTGTTAGATAATTTAAAGCAGTAACAATGGCCAGTGCAGATAGAAAACAACGCCTGAAAGATGAGACCAGGAGAAATATCCTGGATGCAGCTATGCGTATAGGCAGAGAAGAGGGATGGCAGGCATTAAGTATGCGTAAAATAGCAGACATTATTGAATATACCCCTCCTGTTATTTACGAATATTTTGCCAATAAGGAAGCTTTGATGCTAGAGTTAACCAAAGTGGGTTACCGCATTTTGGCTAAGGATATGAAGGCAGCGCGTGAAAAGCACCGCCTGCCCGAAAAGCAACTGGAAGACATGTGGTTAACCTACTGGAACTTCGCTTTTGCTGAAAAGGAACTATACCAGTTAATGTTTGGGATTGAAGTAAACTGTTGCGTTTGGGACAATTCGATACCCGAGGCCGAAGTACCTGCCAATATGATCTGGGAAGTTATAGGCGAGTTAACAGGTATGGAAAACCCGCCTGAAGATTTAATATGTAAACGCTATTATACTTTTTGGTCAGTGGTACATGGCCTTATATCTATTAATCTGGTACGCCAGGGCGTACCTGACGGGATGAATGAAGAGGTATTGAAAGATGCCATCGGGGGTATCATCCGCTCTATTAAACCCCTTAATTAATTTTAGTTATTCACTTTTAAAACATCAGCCTATGAAAACTATACCTATTAATAATCAATACCTAACACCGTTAAGTTTTTTAACTAAGTAATATCCAATATTTATATTTTATATCATGCTTACAAATCATTACGACTCACCGATTACTATTAACACAATTAATAAATTTAATGGTGTTAAAAACCCAATATTCATTTTGATGAAGATTACATTTTTAGCAATACTGGCTTTAGCCTTGTTCAGTTGCTCGCCAAAGCCCGAAACTGCACAGGCACCGCCACCACCCGCATTACCCGTGGCAGCTATCCATTTGGGTACTGATACCACTTACCAGGAATACCCTGCATCAATAGAGGGTACTGTAAACGTAGAAATACGCCCGCAGGTAAGCGGAGCATTAGATAAAGTATTTGTTGACGAAGGCGCTTTTGTAAAAGCCGGCCAACCCTTGTTTAAAATTAATGAACAACCCTTCCGTGCTGCTTTAAATAATGCATTGGCAAGCCAGCACGCAGCAGAGGGGGCATTAGCCAACGCACAATTAGAAATTGACAGATTGACCCCATTAGTACAAAACAAAGTTATTGCTGATTACCAGCTAAAAGCGGCAAATGCGGCTTACACCATAGCAAAAGCTAATATTGAACAAGCTAAAGCCAACGTATCTACTGCAAAAATTAATTTAGGTTATACAACCATAAACGCGCCGGTAAGTGGTTATATAGGCCGCCTGCTAAAAAAACAAGGCAGCTTGGTTAGCCCTACTGACGTGCAGGAATTAACCCAATTATCTGATGTACATAACGTACATGTTTATTTCTCATTAAGCGAAAAGGATTTTGTAAGCTTTAAAGAGCAATACCCCGGTGCCACATTGAAAGATAAACTGCAGCACCTGCCACAGGTAAACCTGCTATTATCAGATAATACTACCTACACAAAACCGGGTAAGATAGATATGATAGACGGTCAGTTTGATAAAACAACTGCGGCTATTACCATCCGCGCCAGCTTTGCTAACCCCGATGGGCTATTGCGCGCAGGTAATACCGGCAAAGTAAGGCTTGGCTTGCAACACAAAGATGCTTTGGTAGTGCCGGAATCGGCTACTATTGAAATGCAGGACAAAGTTTTTGTGTTTGCACTTGCTGATAGCAACAAAGTTAAGAAACTACCTATTGATATTGTAGGCAAAACGGGCACTAACTATCTGGTTAATCATGGCCTTAAAGCAGGTGATCAGATTGTATTAAGCGGTATTGACCACTTACAGGAAGGTACCGTTATCCAGCCGCAAAGAACACCTGATAAAGTAGCTGCTATCGTCAAAAATTAATAATAAAACAGGCCCGGCCCAGCTTTAACACCTTTTTATATAGGAGGACGGGCCGGGCCATGCCCAAACATTTCAACTCACAAAATAAAAAAGTCATGTTCAAGAAATTTATAGAAAGGCCGGTGCTCTCCACCGTTATCTCCATTTTGCTGGTGATACTGGGTGTGCTTGGCCTAACCAGATTGCCGCTGCAGCAATTCCCTGATATTGCCCCGCCTGCAGTATTGGTATCTGCAGTATATCCCGGCGCTAATGCCGAAACCGTTTTGCGGTCGGTTGCACCATCGCTCGAAGAATCCATCAACGGGGTGGAAAACATGAGCTATATGAGCTCTACCGCCAGTAACGATGGTACGCTGTTTATTACAGTATACTTTAAGCAAGGTACTAATCCTGACCAAGCGGCAGTAAACGTACAAAACCGTGTGGCGCAAGCCACCAGCCAACTACCTGCCGAAGTTGTACAGCAAGGTGTTACCACCACCAAGCAACAAAACAGCCTGATAGGCGCTGTAGGCATGTATACCGAAGACAGCACCAAATATGATCAGGCTTTTGTGGCTAATTATGCCCAGATCAACATTATACCCGAATTAAAGCGGATACCGGGCGTGGGTTCGGCCAGCATATTTGGCGGGGTTAAAGATTATTCAATGCGGGTATGGTTAAACCCTGCCCAGATGGCCGCCTATAAAATTACACCTGCCGAAGTGATGAACGCCATACAGGACAAAAACCTGGAAGCCGCTCCTGGTAAATTAGGCGAGCGCAGTAAGGAAGTTTTTGAATACGTAATTAAATACAAAGGCAAGTTAACCAAACCCGAAGAGTATGAAAATATAGCCATACGCGCCAATGCGGACGGCTCGGTGTTACATTTGAAAGATGTGGCACGGGTTGAACTAGGCTCCTACTCTTACACCAGCATGACCCATCTTAACGGACATGACGGTATTGCCATAGGCGTAATACAACTGGCAGGATCAAACGCTAACGAAATACAGATAGCGGTAGATAAACTGATGGAGAAAGCCTCAAAAGATTTCCCTGCCGGTATTAAGTATAACAACTTTTATCGCACCAAAACCGCCTTGGACGAATCTATAAGCCAGGTAGAACACACCTTAGTAGAAGCTTTTATACTGGTTTTCCTGGTGGTGCTGCTTTTCTTGCAGGATTTCCGTTCTACGCTGATTCCGGCTATAGCGGTACCGGTGGCCATATTAGGAACTTTCTTTTTCATGAACCTGTTTGGGTTCTCTATTAATCTGCTTACGCTGTTTGCACTCGTGCTGGCAATAGGCATTGTGGTGGATGACGCCATTGTAGTGGTAGAAGCCGTTCACGCCAAAATGGAACATGAACATTTGGCACCCAAAGCAGCCACAGTAAAGGCCATGCATGAAATTACCGGAGCCATTGTATCTATCACCCTGGTCATGGCCGCGGTATTTTTACCGGTAGGCTTCATGACTGGTTCTACCGGGATATTTTACCGTCAATTTGCCTTTACGATGTCTATCGCTATTGTTATCTCAGCGGTGAACGCATTAACGCTGAGTCCGGCATTGGCTGCGCTGTTTTTAAAGAGCAATCATGACGATGCCGCGCCACAAGGCTTTAAACAAAAGTTTTATGCAGGTTTTAACCGCAGTTTTGAAGCTGTGAGCGACAAATATCTGGGTGGGGTAAAATTCCTGATAAAACAAAAGGCAGTTGCTATTGGCGGCTTATCTATCATCATAGCAGCTACGGTGTACTTGGTGGCCACCACCAAATCGGGCTTTATCCCTACCGAAGATCAGGGCTTTATAGCCGTATCGGTAACAACCCCATCCGGTACGTCATTAAATGGCACAACCGATATCATCAAAAAAGCTGAAGATGCTGCCCGGAGTTTACCTGCTGCAAGGTTTGTAACCGCAATATCGGGCTTTAACCTGTTAACCAACTCCACCAGCCCGTCATCAGCAGTATTTTTTGTGCTCCTAAAACCGAACAAAGAACGGGGAGCGGTAAAAAACATTGATGATATACAAAACATATTACGTGGCAAATTGGCTGCAATTACTCAAGGCAGTTTCTTTGTATTCAGCTTCCCTACAGTACCTGGTTTCAGCAACGTAGAGGCACTTGATGTGGTATTACAGGATAAAATCGGCGGCAAGCTGGATAAGTTTAGCGGCGTAGCCAATAACTTTATTAACAAACTGATGGCTAAACCGGCTATTTCGTACGCGTTCACCTCGTTTAAGGCCGATTATCCACAGTTGCAATTAGAAGTTAATGATGATAAAGCCAATCAACTTGGCGTTAGTGTAAAGGATATCCTGCAAACTATGCAGGCTTACTTTGGCAGCGCGCAGGCTGGCGACTTTAACCGCTTTGGTAAATATTACCGAGTAGTAGTACAAGCTGATATTGCCGACCGTACTGACCCTGAATCTATAAACCGGGTGTTTGTTAAAAACAAAACAGGCGAAATGGTACCCATCAGCTCATTGGTAAAACTAACCCGTGTTTATGGCTCAGAAACCGCCTCCCGGTACAACCTGTTTAATTCTATTGAAGTAAATGCCATACCAAAACCGGGGTATAGTTCGGGCGATGCTATCAAGGCTATACAAGAAACCGCTAAGGAAGAATTACCATCGGGCTTCGCTTATGAATTTTCGGGCCAAACCCGCGAAGAAATATCATCAGGCGGGCAATCCGCGATCATATTTGCGCTATGCTTGGTATTCGTTTATTTCTTACTTGCTGCACAATATGAAAGCTATATTTTGCCGCTGGCGGTTATCCTTTCTATCCCTACAGGCATACTGGGCACCTTCGTTGTGCTGGGTTTAACCGGGATTGAAAACAATGTTTATGTACAGGTAGCACTGATTATGCTGGTAGGCTTGCTGGCTAAAAATGCCATCCTTATTGTTGAGTTTGCCGTACAGCGCCGCAAAGCCGGGCAACCGCTCGTGGCAGCAGCTATTGAGGCTGCCAAATTGAGGTTAAGACCAATCATCATGACATCGCTTGCGTTTGTATTCGGTCTGTTCCCTATGAGTATTGCTACCGGGCCGTCTGCACAGGGTAACCACTCTATCAGTATCGGTGCTGCCGGGGGGATGGTATCGGGTGTACTATTAGGCTTATTTATTATCCCGGTGCTGTTCGTGATATTTCAAAACTTACAGGAACGGGTAACGGGTGCGCCTGTACCAAAGGGCCATACTGTTAAAGAATTACAGGAGGAAGCAATTGCTTAACACCCATTGTTTCACACATCAAAATAAAAAGAAAATGAAAAAATATATAAGCGGACTGGCGTTAATCACCTTGATAATTAGCGCCTGTTCGGTATCTAAAAATATTGAAATGCCTAAACCTGATTTGCCAATTGTATTCAGAAACGCGGCTGTTCAAACCACCAGCGATAGCAGCAGTATTGCCGACATACCGTGGAAGCAATTTTTTACTGACCCTGCCTTGCAAAAACTGATAGACAGCGCTATAGTTAAAAACTATGACATGCTGTTAGCAGTTAAAAACATCGAGGCATCACAATTATTGCTGAACCAGGTAAAATGGGATTATGTTCCTGAAATTAGCCTGAACGTAACCGCTAATTCCACCCGCCCGTCAGATAATAGTTTGACAGGGTTAAGTTTAACCCAATACAATATCGGCAAAAAACATATTGAAGATTATTCGGCCAATATTTCTTTATCATGGGAGGCTGATATCTGGGGAAAGATACGCAACCAGCAAAAAAGTGCGTTAGCGGCATATTTGCAAACCAATGAAGCTAAAAAGCTGATCCAAACCAATATTGTAGCCAGCGTAGCACAGGCGTATTATAATTTACTGATGCTTGATGCACAATTAGGTATTGCACAAAAAAACGTAAAGCTTAATGACAGCACTTTACAAATTATCCGTTTGCAGTATAACGCCGGGCAGGTAAGTTCGCTGGCAGTACAGCAAGCTGAGGCGCAACGCCTGACCGCTTTGCAGTTGGTACCGCAATTTGAGCAAAGCATAGCTATACAGGAAAATGCCTTGCGTATACTTACCGGCGCAATACCTAACAGTGTAGCCCGTGGTGCAAGTTTAGGTGAATTAATTATCCCCGAAAATGTAAAAACGGGTATACCTGCCACTTTAATAAGCCATCGTCCTGATGTACGCAGTGCCGAATTACAACTTAATATTGCCAATGCACAGGTAGGTATCAGCAAAGCATCTATGTACCCTGCTTTAAGGATAACTGCAAATGGCGGCATTAATTCTTTTAAGGCCAGTAACTGGTTTAACGTACCTGCATCGCTGTTTGGTGTTGTTGCGGGCAGCGTAATACAGCCTCTGCTTGATCATAAGGAACTAAGCACCAAATACCATGTTGCACAAGTAGAGCGGGAAAAGGTAGTATTAGAGTTTCGTCAATCTGTATTGAATGCTGTTGGCGAGGTATCCGATGCCTTGGTGAGCATTGAAAAACTGCAATCCCAACAACAGATAGCTGCAAGCCGCGTAAGTACCTTGCAAAAGGCCACAGGTAATGCAAACCTCCTGTTTAGGAATGGCATGGCCAATTATCTGGAAGTAATAACGGCTCAAAGTAATGTATTGCAAAGTGAGTTGGAACTGGCTGCTATTAAAAGAAATGAGCTAAATGCCGTATCGGCGCTATATTGTGCTTTGGGCGGTGGTTGGCAATAAGACCACCAATACTGCTCCTGGCCAGCATACAGCCAGTGGTACACAAATTTGGCTTTATTTTGACTAAAGGAAAAGTGGTTTTGGTTAAATCATTTTTGTCACAATGTAGGTTCTTTGGGGTATGAAAATATTCGTTACAGGAGCTTCAGGCTTTGTGGGTACTGCCGTGGTTCAGGAATTGTTAAAGAGTGGTTATGAAGTCTTAGGTTTGGCACGTTCAGACCAATCAGCTAAAAAAATAATCCAATTAGGTGCAGAAGTGCACCGGGGCGATTTAACGGATTTAGATAGCTTGCGAACTGGCACAGCAACAAGTGATGCAGTTATTCATTGTGGGTTTATTCATGATTTTACGCGCTTCGCGGAGGTTTGCGCGATTGATGAAGCAGCGATTAAGGCGATGTCAGACTTAGATAAACCGATGATCATAACATCAGGTACGGCTTTAGTGAGCCCGGGCAGTATGGCAACTGAAGATATGGCTTCGCCGTTTAACCCGGCCTGGCCGCGGGCTTCGGAGCGGGCATTTGCCGATGCCATGATTGTGCGTTTGCCGCCTTCGGTGCACGGACCGGGGGATCATCACGGCTTTATTCCGATCCTGGTAAAATTGGCCAAAGAAAAGGGATTTTCGGCGTATATTGGTGAGGGCGGGAACCGTTGGAACGCTGGTCACCGGCTGGACGCGGCAGTCCTGTATCGTTTGGCTCTGGAAAAGGGCAAGCCAGGTGAGCGCTTTCATGCCGCAGCGGAAGCCGGGATCACGGTAAAAAGTATTGCAGAAGCGATTGGGAAACAACTGGGAGTGCCCGCCAAATCCATTAGTATGGAAGAAGCCAGCGAATATTTTGGCTGGTTCGCGCATATGGCAGGGCTTGACTGCCCGGCTTCGAGCGCGGTAACACAAGAAAAATTAAATTGGCAACCAAGTCAGCCGACTTTGCTGGCGGATATTGAAGAGGGTATTTATGCTATTTAGATTTAATACGATTACCGACTATCATCGGGCGGCGGGCCTTCCTAAGCCCGCGCATCCGCTGATCAGTGTAGTGCATATGGCGGATATGCAGTGGTCTATAGCGGAAGCGCCTTACAGTATCATTTTTGATTTTTATTCCATCGCGCAAAAAAAGATGGATCTGGTGAAATTCAAATATGGACAGCAAGACAGTGATTTTGATGAAGGCGTCTTGTTTTTTATGTCGCCCGGTCAAAGGTTTATGATCGATTCTGTGCAAGCGGGTCATCGCCCTGAAGGCTGGATGATCCTTATCCATCCCGATTTTCTTTGGAACACTTCTCTAGCGAAGAACATCAAGCAATATGACTTTTTCAGCTACGCGGTACATGAAGCCCTGCACCTTTCCGACAAGGAAAAAATACAGCTTACTACTATTACCGCGAACATTGAGCAGGAATACCTGGCCAATATCGACCGCTTCAGCCAAAGCGTGATCATCGCACAACTGGAACTGCTCCTCACCTATTCTGAGCGCTTCTACCAGCGGCAATTCATTACACGCAAACAAAACAGCCATGAAATACTGGGTAAATTAGAGGATCTGTTGAACGCTTATTTTGCTAACCAACTGTCTCAAAAAGGCTTGCCAACCGTCAGTTATATCGCCGAAACATTACATATTTCGCCTGGTTATTTAAGTGGGATGCTCAAATCCTTGACCGGGCTGAATACCCAACAGCACCTGCACCAAAAACTCATCGAATTGGCTAAGGAAAAATTATCGACTACGCAACTCACTGTAAGTGAGATAGCTTATGAACTGGGCTTTGAACACCTGCAGTCCTTCAGCAAACTTTTCAAGACCAAGACCAACCTCTCCCCGCTCGAGTTCCGGCAGTCCTTTAATTAAACTCAGCAAGCCCGGGCTAAATTGACATAGCAAGGGACCTTATTGTAACGTTGACTGTCCTATTGTAAATATACGACTTACCGGAAGTTAAGAAAGTTTGCATAAGTTTCCGGAAGTTGCCCTGCGAAAAGCTCCTTTGGGGCTTAGTTTTAAATAGTCAATTCACTATAACTATCACCTTCATGTTTCGATCTCCATACGGAAGAAGGCCGGGTACTGGTCAGCGCTCAGGACGAAGGAATGGGGCTGGTGAAGGTCAGCCTGCCAGGGCTTTAACTAATAACCAGATGAGTGCAGCCACGAAAAGCGCAGTAAGGCTATAGATACCTATTTGTTGTTTTTTTAGGGTTTTACGGAGGTTGGCCAGGTCTGTTTGCAAGCCGATCTTTTCGTTTTGCAGACGGAGATTTTGCTGCTGGAGCTTGGCGAGGGTGCCGCCGACCTGATTGGCTTTTTCCTGTTCGAGCTGGTAGCGTTTGGTGAAGCCGCCTTCTTTCAGGAACTTTTCGCCTTTGGGTTTGAGGATAAGTTTTTCCGGTATTTCATAAGGGCCCGCTTTGCCGGCTACCTTAACGAGTTGCTCCCGTATGAGGGCCTGGACCATGGCATAAGCGGTAGCTTCGTCATTATCGAATAACTGCAGGATTTGCGCGCGGGTCAGGTTATCGGGCACCCCGAACGCTTCCAGGACCGTGTCCAGCATTTCGCATTCATATTCATTGAGGTCGGTCATCCCGCAAATTTAATGAAAAATCGCCCGGGGACCGAAGCCGCTTATACGCCAGTATAATTTTTTATCAAAAATCGATTATCTTTAGGAAATAGTTCTAAAAGATGGAAAAAGACATACTGCCAACCCGGCGTGATTTTATTAAAATGGTCGGTATAAGCGCGGCTACCTTACCCCTTGCCGGATTTATGAACTTTAGCGCGGACCATGTTTCCATTATGGTTGATGCTTCGGATCAAACCGCCACGACAGCGCCTGCCGCGTGGGCCGTTGCTGAATTAGTGGCTGCATTTACAGAACGCCATATTGTTGTGCAGCGTTGTAGTAGTATCGCCGAGGCGGCTACGGGCAATTTATGCATTATTGCAACCGGCGCCGGATCCAAACTTGGAAAAAATATTTCAAAGGCCGCTGGGGTACATATCCCTGCAGTTGCAGAAGCTTTGGGGCTGGTACACGGTACCGCGTCCGGCAAGTCGGTATTATTAGCAGCAGGCTATGATGAAAGGGGGTTGATATACGCTTTGCTTGAACTGGCAGACCGGGTAAAAAACGCCGATTCGCCATTAACAGATTTACGTGTTTTTAAAACAACCGTTGAACAACCTGCAAATCAAGTAAGAGGCCTTAACCGGCTGTTTGTGAGTGACATTGAGGACAAACCCTGGTATAATGACCGCGAAATGTGGCCACATTATTTAACCATGCTGGCAACCCAGCGTTTTAACCAATTTAATCTAAGTTTTGGCATTGGTTACGATTTCTTAACCAATGTAACGGATGCTTATTTTGTTTTTGCCTATCCGTTTTTATTTGCCGTGCCGGGGTATCATGTTTACGTACCCGAACTACCTGATAGTGAACGGGATCAAAATCTGGCGATGCTCAAATATATTAGTGAACAAACTGTGGCCCGCGGCTTAAAATTCAGGCTGGGATTATGGAGCCACGGCTATCAATGGGAAAATAGTCCCCACCCCAAACATACTATTCAAGGCCTGACTGCCGAAAACCATGCGGCCTATAGCCGCGATGCCTTGCGGATGCTTTTAAAAGAATGCCCTGCTATTAGTGGCATTACCTTCCGTGTGCATGGCGAAAGCGGTGTAACCGAGGGTAGCTATAATTTTTGGAAAACTGTTTTTGAAGGGCTTGCCACCTGTGGGCGCGTAGTTGAAATTGATATGCACGCCAAAGGTATTGATCAGCAAATGATTGATACGGCATTAGCGGTAGGCGTGCCTGTTACGATATCTCCCAAATTCTGGGCCGAGCATATGGGCATGCCTTATCACCAGGCGGATATCAGGAAACTGGAAATTCCTAAACCCAACGTAAAAGCGACCGGTTTAATGAACTTAAGTACCGGTTCAAGAAGTTTTACGCGTTATGGCTATGCGGATTATTTAAAAGAAGATAGAAAATATGAGGTACTGCACCGGATATGGCCCGGTACCCAACGCTTTTTGTTATGGGGCGATCCGGTAACCGGCGCTGCCCAGTCCAGAATATTCAGCTTTTGTGGCAGCGCGGGCGCGGAACTGATGGAACCGCTGTCCTACAAAGGCCGCAGGGGTTCTGGCATACCGGGCGATCGTTGCGGCTATGAAGATGCTTCCTTAAAACCTCAATGGGATTGGGAAAAATACTTGTATAGCTTACGTGTATTTGGGCGTACCTTGTATAACCCCGCTACGGATCCGGATGTGTGGAAACGGTTGCTGCATAAACAATTTGGCCCGGGAGCCGCAGCTATTGAGCAGGCGCTTGCCAGTGCTACCCGGATATTACCTACCGTACTGACAGCGCATGGTGCTTCGGCCGGAAATAATGTGTTCTGGCCTGAAATGTACACGAATATGCCCATTAGTAATACGGGGATTAAAAATACCTACTCGGATACACCTGCACCAAGAACCTTCGGTATGGTAAGCCCTACCGACCCGCAATTGTTTTTGAGTATCAATGATTTTGTGACGGAGCTGCTCAGCGGCGAAATAAGCGGCAAATACACACCGATTGAAGTTGCCCAATGGCTATCTGATCATGCCGATAACGCCTCAAAGCATTTGGAATTGGCGAACGTGAAATCAGCCGGTAAAAATAAGCCCGAGTTTAAACGGATGGCTATTGATGTTGCTATGCAAATTGGCTTAGGTAAATTTTTCGCCTACAAATTAAGGGCAGGGGCGCTTTTTAGTATTTATGAAAAAACCGGCGACGCCATGGCTTTAGCAGAATCCATAACGGCCTACCAAACAGCACGGGGCTATTGGGCAAAACTTGCTGACCAGGCGAAAGTGTATAAAAGGGATTTAACCGTAGGCGAGTTAAGCTACCAGCACGGGCACTGGCTGGATCGTTTGCCGGTGATGGATGAAGATATTGCGCATATTACAGCGATGCAAAAAGCACCGGCGGCACCGGCCACAATACGTGACGAAAAAATAATTACCGCAGTCAATAAATGCCTGGAAAAGCCGGTACGTTTGACCGTAAAATGTCAGCATCAAAACCCCGTTTCTTTTAAACAGGGACAGGCTATAGCCATTGAAATTGCTTTCGAAAAAATGCCTCTATTTGCTAAACTTTATTACCGGCATGTCAACCACGCAGAGCGGTATCTGGTGTTAAACATGCAGGCAACCGGCAATAAGTATAAAGCTACTATTCCTGCAGAATATACGAACGAACCCTATGCCATAGCCTATTATTTCGAGTTAGGCAAAAACAAAAATGCAGTTACCTTATATCCGGGTTTGGGCACACAACTGATCGATCAGCCCTACTTTGTGGTACGTAAAACCGTCTGAAGTCAGGCGGCCAATTAATGAAAAATCGCGCGGGGATCAAAGCTCAATTTCTGGATAAGTTCGGCGACGGGTAATTGCCGCTGCGGCAGTTTGCTGCGCTATGTATTAAAATAAACTACTGCTGCACGGCGGTCTCTGTGAGCTTTAATTTACGGAAGATCATCACATGCAGAAATAAGATCGTCGCCGGGGCGAAGGCCGGGAACCAGACAAAGGGAAAGATGGCCATTTCCCGCAGGGCGCCGTTCGCTCCGGTCAGGCCCGCCACAATGAGCAGGTCGACGATATCCATTATACCAAAGATATTCCAGGCATACAAGGCAACTTTCCAGCCGCGTTGCTGTTTGCTCACCATAGCCGCCACCGGGTAGGCGAATACCGCTGTGATTATATCGCCCAAACCCGCAAACAGCGCAAAGCGCGCCGGCAATAAACGATACGCTAAAAGAATCAGGAAAAATACCCCCAACAACCGGAAGATATGAATACGGATCATAGATTTTAGTGAAGTAGCCTTTAGCAAGCCTTTAAACCAGGTGGTGTTCCCCACCAGGCCGAACAGGATCAGCATTAGCGGGATACCGGCATAGGTCATCGCTCTGGGCGGCAGAGAATTTTTATCGAGCACGCCGTTCAGCGCCAGTGCCGAGGTATAAGCCAGGTAAAGCGCGTAAAATCCAAAGATGCCCCATCTCGCCGCACGTCCCGCGGGATAGGTGATCGCATAGATGCAATACAAAAAAAGAGGGATAAAAATAAGGATCGCCCAAAGCGGCGCCGCTGAAATATAAGTTGCCATGTCTTTTCAATTAACAAGGCAAAGAAAGGCCAATCAGCAATTCCTCCACTTGACATAGGAAAAGAAATACGGTTATTTTTTCAGCGCTTCTTTCCGGATCCGGCTCAACGAGGTATCGGCAATGCCCAGGTACGAAGCGATATATTTCAGCGGCACTTGCTGCAAAATCTCCGGATAGATACCGATCAGGTCGCTATACCGCTTTTCAGCGGTTTCCTGCAGATTCGAAAGCATCCGTTCTTTCAGCAGGCTGTATTGGCCAACGATATTCAGCCGACCGAACTCCCTGAACTCCGGGATGGTATGAAAACTTTCCTGCATATCCGCATAACTGATTGCCCAGGCCCGGACATCAGTAATCGCCTGGATGTATTCCCGGGCAGGCGTCCGCTTAAAAAAAGACAGCAGGTCGCTGCAATACGTACCGGAGGTAAAAAAGGCCGTAGTGACCTCATTGCCATCCAGATCATAGGTGTATGAGCGCAGGACACCCTGTTCCACAAAATAGGAGGTATTACAAATCGCGCTTGCTTTTAAAACATAAGCGTTCCTTTCAACCGGCACCGGATGGAACTTCACCGTCACTTTCATTGCCTGCACAAGGCTCATCGGCAATACTTGCCGGATATAGTCAATCAGCCTGTCCCTGGTCATACCCTTCATAATGATCCCGGATAGCTCGCTCCAGGTATTGCAGATCCGTAAACAGCGCTTTTTTATTCAGTTTTAACACCGGCCACAAAAAGAAATATTGGGACTTCAATGTCAGATCGACCATACAGGTGATCAGGCAACCTGCGCCCGAGGGTTCCGCACGCATCGTCCAGACCGCATCTTTGAACATCGGGGACTGCTCCAGTAAGATTTTGGCCTGATAACCTGGGATCACCTCGGTGATCCGGTACGACATCCGCAAAGCCTGCTTTTGTCCCCGCTTTTTGGGCGCCACTGTATCAAAGGTAAAACCCACCGCACTGGTCGTATCCGTTGAAGTTGGAATGACCTCTGCCACGCTGCGGTCCCATTTAGACAGGAAAAACGGATCGTTCAGCAGGGCCCAAACCTGGGCAGCCGATTGCTGTACCGTGATATGGGATTCCAAATGCATAAGATCAAAGATAGGTGGTTTCCTTAAATATTGTTTACTTGGTCTGCTGCGTTATTCATTAACGCTGTACGTGAATAAAAAATAAGTGGAGACGATTATTCCCAGTAAAAGCAACAAGGTTCTTTTCCAGCATCAATTGTAAAAATATCGGTAAGAATTAAACGCAATAAGTTTAAAATAAAAAATCCTCGCTGCTCAAATAGCAAGTTAAAAAATTGATACCTGAAGTACAGGGATTGGTGCCTCAATTTGTATAGACGCCATGGTGAGGTCCTAACTCTCCGCAAATAAATGATATTAAATCTACAAAAAGCCTGCAATGACATATTTGCAGGCTTTTGTGTTTTAAGAAAACCTTGTTTTACCGATCTTTTTTAAATAAAAAGTGAGCGATTCGGTGAGTAAATTAAGCAATTGATCAACTCACCAAATTGTTTGTAAATTGGGGATAAATAACAGGGTATAACGATAAATAAGTTGCTTGCTTTATATATTATGACTTCTAAAACTATCTACGGCTTAAATCCTTATCAAGTTTAGCTCCATCAAAAGGGAGTACTATTACTTTGCTGCCATTTTTATCATTTGCATGGTCGTTTTCCTTTTCAACATTAATGGCAGCAAACGTCATGGCAACAACGTGGCCCTTTTCCATATATACCTTTGGCCGCTCCAATTTACGCCAATGGTTAACGGTACCATTTGTATAACGAATAAAATTTGCTGATGAATCATAAGCATAATCCGGCTCCAGTTTCCAGTTGGTTATACCATCCTGAGATGTAAAATGGAATGCCTTACGTATATTCCACTCGTTAGTAATCCAATGATATTTTCCCCACTGTACCAAATAGTTGGATCTTCCAATTTAGATGCATCTGCAATACCATTAATGATCGGATAAAAAGAGGGGCCTTGAACAGTGTGCGGGCCGGCAACACTATCGGCTATGGCAACCACGCCCGAACTCGAAATAGCCTCATATTTTCCATCGGGCCGAAGAATTATTTGAAGATTATTCTGCGTCCTAAACCCGTAACTGTTTGGGTTAACTTTTACATCGCCTAAATATGACCATGGCCCGTTTAACGAATTTGAAACAAAAGCGCCTCCGCGCCTTGTTCCGCTTATGGTAATGGCGTATCTCCCATCTTTAAGCTAAAGCGGGGTTACGTTATGGCCCTTGCCGCCATCAACGTCAGGCCAGCACCAGCCCTTGTCTGTATAGGGGCCATAAAGGTTTGTACTGATAGCATGTACCGCATACGACTGCCTCATCCAGCCGTTGTGCC
>JAICMD010000357.1 GCA_025929405.1 Mucilaginibacter sp.
CAATAATTTTAAATGAAAATTTAAATGAATAGGTGTTTTACCGGTTATTTAAAACAACCGGCGCATTTTCATTTAAGCGTTGGGAGGCGGTGTGGGTACTGTGGGGTGGTAAGGTCTTACCAAGAGTGATCTTTCTAAATTATGCAGCACGTTTATTTCCTGCAATATAATGGGGCGAAACTCAAAGAAGGAGATAAGGTGATCGTCAAAGGCCTTTTTCTCCTTTATGGCATCTTTGTCAATATCCCCCTTTTCAGTTTTATTTTCATGCTCCAACTGCATAATAACGGCTAAAGTTAGCTTGCTATCAAACATTGAAAATAAGGGCATTACTGATATAACCATCTTTAAAAAAAAGATGCTGATAAACAGTATGCTGATATACTTTCTTATTTGATTATTGTTGCTCACTGGCGCAAATATATAAAATGATGTGTCATCAATTATAAAGCCAAAACAGATAAATAGTCTTTTTATTGTTATTTTTAGCTTTAAACTTATAAAAACCATTGAAAGATAAACTTAAGTTACTAAAGCATAAACGCGGACAGGCGTTGGCAGGAGGCGGGCATACACGTATAGAGAGTCAGCATAAAAAAGGGAAATTAACCGCACGCGAGCGACTGCATTTTTTGATGGATGAGGGTACTTTCCAGGAAATAGGAATGCTGGTAATCCACCGGTCGACCGATTTTGGGATGGAGTTGGAAAAATATCCCGGCGATGGTGTGATAACGGGTTACGGAACCATAAATGGCAGGCTCACCTATGTTTACGCGCAGGACTTTACCGTTTTTGGCGGTTCGCTGTCAGAAACCCAGGCCGAAAAAATATGTAAGCTATTGGATCTTGCCCTAAAAAATGGTGCGCCTGTGGTAAGCATGAATGATTCGGGCGGGGCCCGTATACAGGAAGGTGTGCTGTCATTAGGCGGATATGCCGATATTTTTTACCGTAATACCATGGCTTCGGGCGTGGTGCCGCAAATATCTGCTATTATGGGGCCATGTGCGGGGGGAGCTGTATACTCGCCTTCTATTACCGATTTTATTTTAATGGTTGAGAATACCTCGTACATGTTTGTTACCGGCCCAAGTGTGGTTAAAACGGTAACGCACGAGGAGGTAACATCCGAAGAGTTGGGCGGGGCCGATACCCATGCAAGCAAATCGGGCGTAACACATTTTGCCTGCGCCAACGAGGTTGAAACTATCAGCCACATTAAAAAACTATTAAGTTATATGCCGCAAAACTGTGAGGACAAAGCTCCCGCACTGGTATATGAACCTGCTAATGAATACCGTGCGGAACTAAATAACCTGTTGCCCGAAAACACTTCACAGCCTTATGATATTCAACAGGTTATAACTAATGTTATTGACGCGGGCTCTTTTTTAGAAGTACATAAAGGCTATGCCGAAAATATAGTGGTGGGCTTTGCGCGGTTAGCTGGAAAAAGCATAGGTATTGTTGCTAACCAACCTGCTTTTTTGGCAGGGGTTTTAGATAATAATGCATCGCGCAAGGCAGCCCGGTTTGTGAGGTTTTGTGATAGCTTTAACATACCGCTATTGGTGTTTGAAGATGTACCCGGCTTTTTGCCCGGCACCGATCAGGAGTGGAACGGCATTATAACCAATGGCGCCAAATTGCTGTACGCATTTTGTGAAGCAACTGTGCCCCGCATTACCGTTATAACCCGCAAAGCTTATGGCGGCGCTTATTGTGTAATGAACTCTAAACACATAGGTGCCGATATAAACTTTGCCTGGCCCA
>JAICMD010000188.1 GCA_025929405.1 Mucilaginibacter sp.
CCGATCTGTGCATAAACATTATTACTAATGCCCGGAAGAAATGTTAAGGTAAGTATAGCTCCAAAGGCGCCAATAGGTACTGCAAACAATACAGAGAATGGCACCGACCAGCTTTCATACAACGCCGCCAGGAACAAAAACACGAATCCTATTGATAGTAAGAAGATATATACAGTTTTTGAGCCTGATAATTTTTCCTCGCGGCTTAGGCCCGAAAACTCATAACCATAGCCTTGCGGCAGGGTTTTGGCAGCAACTTCTTCCAACGCGTTCAAAGCATCGCCGCTACTATATCCTTCTTTAGAGTTACCGTCAATCTCGGCAGATCGGAACAGGTTAAAGTGCGATATTAACGGCGCATTTTCAATTACTTTATAGCTTGTAACCGTACTTAGCGGCACCATAGTACCGGCCTGGTTACGCACAAAGTATTGCCCTATATTCTGAATATTGGTACGATAGTTAGTATCGGCCTGCGCTACCACCCTGAATGTACGGCCGTATAAGGTAAGGTCATTTACATACGAACTACCCATATATACCTGCAGCGCACTATTGATATCAGACAACTGCACCCCCATTCGCTTGGCCTTTTCCCTGTCAATGGTTAACTGGTAAGCAGGTGTACGCGCAGTAAAGAATGAGAACGCTTTGGCTATCTCCGGTCGCTTATTTGCTTCTTTTACAAAATTGTTTAATACGTTTTCAAAATTTCTAATATCACCCCCTGCCTGTTTCTCTTCTAAAATAAAGGAGAAACCGGCCGTGCTGCCCAAACCGGGTATTGCCGGCGGCGGTATAATGGTTACGTTGGCCTCTTTAAACCTGGATAGTTTTTTCTGTAACCGTGGTATTAAACCAAATAGTTTTTGTTCGGCCTTAGTACGTTCATCCCACGGCTTAAGCTGCACAAATATGGTAGCGCTGTTTGATTTTGTGGCAAAGCTTACCACATTCAATCCGCCCAATGCAGCATAGTGTCCAATTTCGGGTATGCTATCAAGCGTTTTCATCATCTCATTTAAAACCGTAACCGTACGTTGGGTTGACGCGGCTTCGGGCAGGTCGTAAGTAATGTATACACGGCCATCATCCTCGGTTGGTATAAAACCGCTTGGTTTGCCTTTAAACAGCAGTATGGTGCCTATAACAATACAAACCAGTATAATAACAACAAACTTTGAGTTTTTTATACCGCGATGCACGCCATTACGATACTTGCCCGTAATGCGCTCAAACCAGGTATTAAACTTGTAAAAAAACCTATCCAACCCTTTTGATTTCTCATCCAGCTTATGCGGTTTTAAAATTAATATGCAAAGAGCGGGGGTTAATGATAACGCCACAAAAGCCGATATTAATACTGATATAGCTATGGTAATGGCAAACTGCTGGTAAAGCCTGCCCACAATACCCGGCACAAAACCAACAGGCACAAATACCGCTGCCAATATTAACGCGATTGCTATAACCGGGGCCGATATATCGCGCATGGCATGCTCGGTAGCATCACGCGGCGACATGCCTTTTTCGTCCATATAATGCTGCACGGCTTCAACCACCACAATGGCATCATCAACCACAATACCAATAGCCAGTACAAAACCAAACAAGGTAAGTGTGTTAATGGTAAAATGCAGCGGAATAAAAAATATGAATGTACCTATAATTGACACCGGAATAGCCAATACGGGTATAAGCGTGGTACGCCAGCTTTGCAGGAATAAAAATACCACTACAATTACCAGCACCAGGGCTATTATCAGCGTTTCAACCACTTCATGTACAGATACCTTTACCACGGTTACCGCTTCAAAAGGCACTACATAATCCACATCAGCAGGGAAGGATTTTTTAAGCTGATTCATGGTGGCATAAACATTCTCGGCAGTTTCAATAGCATTACTGTTCGGTGCCTGATAAACCAGCAGGTATGATGCGCGTTTACCATCAACATACGAGTTACCGGCATAGTTAAACTTACCCAGTTCAACACGCGCTACATCTTTTAAATGCACTACTGCGCCGTTATTGGGTTGTGTACGTACTATAATGTTTTCAAATTCGCTTTTATTGGTTAACCTGCCTTTTACCAATACGGTGTATTCAAAAGGCTGCCCGTTTTCCTGCGGGGTTGAACCAACGGTACCGGCAGATACCTGGGCATTTTGCTCCTGCAATGCATTAGTTATATCGCCTGCAGTAATGCCTAATGCGGCCATCTTATCAGGCTTTAACCATATACGCATACTAAAATCATCAGCACGGCTAATAACATCGCCCACTCCTTTTGCACGTAACAGCGCATCGCGCACAAAAATATTGGCGTAGTTATCCAAAAACGTTACCGCGTGCGATCCTTTTGGGGCGTATAAAGCCACCAGCATTAATATACTGGGGTTACGTTTACGCACAGTCAGGCCCAAACGCTGCACTTCCTGCGGCAAGGTTGGTGTTGCAATACCTACGCGGTTCTGCACATCCAATGCGGCAATATTAATATCGGTACCTACTTCAAAGTTAACGGTCATGCTCATAGCGCCGTTGCTGGTGCTATTGCTTTGCAGGTAGGTCATGCCGGGCGTACCGTTTACCTGCACTTCAACCGGGGTTGCTACAGTTTGTTCAACCGTTAAGGCATCGGCACCAATATAATTACCGGTTATATTTACGGTTGGGGGCGTAATTTCGGGGTATTGGCCAATTGGCAAGCTGCTTATGGCCAAAATACCTACAATAACTATTACCAATGATATTACAATAGCTGTAACAGGTCTTCGTATAAAAGTATCTGCAATCATTATCTTTCTCTCTGTTTTAAACCTTATTTTTTTGCGGGGGCAGATGCTGCCGCGCCGCCTAAGGTAATTTTACCACCATCCTGCAGGCGTTGAAAGCCTTCGGTTATTACTTTCTCTCCGGCGCTAATGCCACTCATTATCACTACATCAAAACCAACGCGCGGACCAAGAGTTACCTTACGCTGCTGGGCAACGGTATCTTTGGCAACAAACACAAAAAACTCGCCCATTTGCTCGGTTACGGCTTTATATGGTATTTGTACCCTATCGCCCGACTCGTTATTTAAAACCTTTAATACACAGCTCATACCATCTTTAAGTACATCCTGTTCATTTGCAAACTGCACACGTACTTTAATGGTACCTGTTTGGTTGTTAACGCCGCGGTCAATAGCCAAAATTTTGCCGGGTTTGTTATAAGTGGTTACCCCGTCAGATAGTTGCAGTTTGAAAGTAGTATCGGTACTATGCTGCTGCAGTTTATAAAAGCGGTTAATGTCCTGCTCATTTATTACTACATCTACGCCTATAGGGTTTTCGCTTGATATGGTATTGAGCAATGTAGTACCCGGCGTAATTTGCGAGCCTAACTTTACCTGCGATATACCTATCCTACCGGTAAACGGCGCAACAATAGTAGCATACGAAAGATCAGTTTTTGCTGATGATACCGCCGCTTTGGCAATAGCTACCTGGCTTTTGCTGGTTTCGTAAGCTGCCGTAGCCTGGTCAACAGTCTGGCGGGCAACCGCATCGTTTTTTAACAGCATGTTGTACCTGTCAACATCCTTTTGCGCTTTGGTAAGGTTAGCTTGCGCACTTAATAAATTAGCCTGTGCCTGCTGGTAAGCATCAAGATATTTACGGCGGTCAATTTCATAAAGGGGTTTGCCTTTTTGTACTACTTCGCCTTCCTTAAAAAATATACCGGTTATAAAACCGGCCACCTGGCTGCGCAGCTCTACATTATTAAGCGCTACCACGGTGCCCTGATAGTTATCATAATAAGTTGCCTCAGCCTGTTTTGCTTCAGTAATGTTAACCGGTGTTGGCGGTACAACGGGGGCAGCATTTTTATGGTTACCGCAAGCCACTGCTAACAGTATAACAGGGGCCATTAAAAATATATAGTTGTTTTTCATTGATATGGATTTCATTTTTTTTGCTGATAAGTTTATTGTACGGTAAGCGTACCCAATGCCTTTTGAAGATCAATTTTGCTTGATAGTACCTGGAACAATGCATTATAATAATTCAGTTCAGACGTGCGCAGATCTGATTGTGCCACAATAACATCCAGATAAGTTTTAATGCCTTCGCGGTATTGCAGACTTACTACATTATAAACATCCTTCGCAAGGTCAACATTCTGTTTAAGCGTTTGCCAGTTGGTATAATTGCTTTTATAATTGGCCAATGCCTGGGTGTATTCCGTGGTAATGGTATTGGTTGAATTTTCAATATCCAGATCAGCACGTTCAACCTGTAAACGGGCTTTACTTAAATTTTGCAATCGCCTGGTTCCCTGAAATATAGGTAAAGCCAATGATAAACCTACATAAGCGCTTGGAAACGAGCGGCTGTACAAATTTGACAAGTTGTTGTTTAAATAAATAAGGTTATAACTGCCAATGGCCGACAGCGAAGGCAAAAACCCATATTTATAGTAATTAACATTTAAGCCTTTAAGCGTTTTTTGTGTTTGCAGTAATTGAAACTCAATACGGTTGTTTACATCAAGGCGCTGATTGGTATCAATTACGGCTTCCCTTTCATACCGTGTCGAGTCATAACTAAGCGTAATTGGGTTAACGGGATTAACACCCATTATTTGTTTAAGGTAAGCTAATTTACTGTTGATGGATTCTTCGGTTTGCTTACGCGATGCGATGGCATTATTCAACGCAATGGTTGCCTGCTTATAGTCAATTTTATCAACAACACCGGCCTGGTACCTGCTGTAGGCATCTTTAAGACTTCGCTGCAGGCGCACAATATCCTCATTAATAATGTTTAACTGCCTTTGCGATAGCAGCACATCAAAAAACGCCTTGCTTACATCTGATACCACATTTATTTGGCTGCTAACTACATTTTGCTTGTAATATAAGCGCGAATAGTTGGCTGTTTTGGCTGCAAGCAGCACATCGTTATTATATATAACCTGGCTGGCCTGTAAACCAAGGCTTGAAAACTCGTCATTAGGTGTACCTGTAGCTGGCAACGCTGCGCTGCCGGCCGAGTTTACCGGGCTGCCCTTAAAATAATGCTGATAGGAGCCTGATGAATTTATTTGAGGGAGCCACCCTGCTAAACCAATGCGTATATCTTTTTCATTGATCTCTTCATCAATGGCGGCCTGCCGCACCGCAGGCTGGTTACGCAAGGCATAAACTACGCATTGCTGTAAAGTAACATTCCCTTGTATGGTATCATTATTGCGCTGGGCAATTAATGTACGGGGTAAAAAACATGTTAAAATAATTATTAACAATAATGATAACTTTTTCATGAGATAGAAATTGGCCCCATGGCCGATAGAACTTTTGTTGAACAGCAACATGAAATTGCTTAATAGCCTTAGCTGATTAGGGGAATGCGAATATGAGATATTTATAAGGATAAAAAAATGCCGAATAAAATTTTTACTTAATTACTACATAAATCATATCTGAGGGCACTTTTTAATCATAAAATTAAAAAAAATGAAAAATTGTGACCTTAAATAAATAAAAAAATTAATTAATTTGCCGACTGAGAAGTAACAATTAGTTTGTAAAAAAGTAATTGTTAAAAAAAAATGCACACTAAATATAGGTTATAAGCTTATTCGTGGTATTTTTACAAAAAATTTAAGCAGGGTTAATACATGGTTAAAAGACTACATGAGAAGATTGCGCAATTTAAAGATGCCGCAGCGATCAGGGAGAAAGGATTATATCCTTATTTTAGGCCCATTGAGTCTGGACAGGACACTGAAGTTATTATAGACAATAAAAGAGTGTTAATGTTTGGTTCAAACTCATATTTGGGTTTAACAAATCACCCTAAAATTAAAGAAGCATCAAAAAAGGCAATTGATAAGTACGGAACGGGTTGTGCGGGATCAAGATTTTTAAATGGTACACTTGATATACATATTGAATTAGAGAACAGGCTGGCTACTTATGTTGAAAAAGAAGCAGCAGTATTATTTAGTACAGGTTTTCAGGTTAACCTGGGTGTCCTATCAAGCATTACCGGCCGTAATGACTATTTAATTTTAGACGAATATGACCACGCCTCGTTAATTGACGGCAGCCGTCTTTCGTTTTCAAAAGTTATTAAATACGCACACAATGATATGGAAGACCTAAAGCGCAAGCTTAGCATTCTTCCGGAAGAAGCCGTAAAAGTTATTGCTGTTGATGGCATATTCAGCATGGAGGGTGATATTGTTAAATTACCCGAAATTGTGCAGATAGCCGATCAGTTTGGCGCCAACATTATGGTTGATGATGCGCATAGTTTAGGTGTTATTGGCCATAAAGGCGCCGGTACCGCTTCGCACTTTGGTTTAACCGACGAGGTTGACCTGATAATGGGTACCTTCAGTAAGTCATTGGCATCATTAGGTGGCTTTATAGCTGCCGACCATGACACTATTGATTATTTAAAACACCGCGCACGTTCACTAATGTTCAGCGCCAGCATGACACCAGGCTCAGTAGCCAGCGTAATTGCTGCTTTAGATATTATTGAATCAGAACCTGAGCGCATCCAAAAACTTTGGGATAATACCAATTATGCCATGAAACTTTTGCTGGATGAAGGCTTTGACCTTGGCCCTACCGAAAGCCCTATACTGCCAATATACGTAAGGGATAATGATAAAACCTTCCTGGTTACCAAGCACTTGCAGTCATCAGGCGTATTTGTTAACCCGGTTGTGTCGCCTGCGGTTCCTTCTGATTCGTCTTTACTACGTTTCTCATTAATGGCAACCCATACGTTTGACCAGATTGACGAAGCTGTTGAAAAAATAGCCCGCGCATTTAAAGATGTTGGCGTA
>JAICMD010000358.1 GCA_025929405.1 Mucilaginibacter sp.
AGGTATAGCCGAGTTACTTCTGCAAAGTCATTTAGGCGAACTTCACCTTTTACCTGCACTTCCTTCTGTCTGGAAAGAAGGATCAGTAAAAGGGCTGAGGGGAAGAGGCGCATTTGAGGTAAGTATGAACTGGAAAAGGGTACTTTAACTACCGCTGCTATCAAGTCCTTACAGGGAGGTTTGTGTAAAATACGCACAGGTGTGCCGGTAACTGTTACAGGAGTTAAAATTAAGGTGCAAAAAACAGACAGGGGTTATGTTACCAGTTTTGAAACGGCTAAAGGAAAAGACTATGTCATTACTGCTAATAAAATGTGGTAATAACCGAACCGAACTCGGCAAATGAAGTAGGGCAGATGTCAATTAAGCTGGGTATAAATGGTGAGCGCATGAACTATGTTCCGGTTACACCAAAAGTGCTTTTCCACACCTTCCTGTTACAGCCCAATAAGTCAGAAAGTATTTATTTTACCGCGCCTGATAAGCCGGGATTGTATGAATACATGTGTAGTTACCCGGGGCACTATATGGTAATGAGGGGTACACTTAAAATTGAAAAATAAATTAATATCAAAATATAAAAAAATGAAAATAACTCTAATATGTTCTGTTGCCGCCCTGTTACTTAGTGCTAAAGCATCGGCCCAAATGATGGTTGACCCCACTAAACCGTTAACCAATAAGGCAGAAGAAACCGAAATATTTCCGCCGCAGGCAGCGGAGCCAAAAGTTGTAACGCCGGGCAAATCATTTGATACTGCCCCGTCTGATGCGATTATCTTGTTTGATGGAAAAAGCTTGGATGAATGGGTATCAACACGGGATAAAGGGCCTGCAAAGTGGAAGCTGGAAAATGGTGTGATGACTGTAAATAAACCATCAGGCGATATTCAAACAAAAAGAAATTTTACCAATTACCAGTTACATATTGAGTTTCAAATACCGGCTAATATTACCGGCAGCGGCCAGTCGCGCGGTAATAGCGGCATATTTTTGGCTGCTACAAATGGCAAAGCCGGTGGTTATGAAATACAGGTGCTTGATGGCTATAATAACGAGAACAAAACATACGTTAACGGCATGGTAGGCAGTATTTACAAAGAGAATATCCCATTAGCCAACCCTGCGCGCAAGGCCGGCGAGTGGAACGTTTATGATATTGTATGGACAGCCCCAACCTTTAACGCTGATGGTACAGTTAAAACTAAGGCACGGGTTACTGCTTTTTTAAACGGCGTATTGGTGCAAAATAATTTTGAAGTAGAGGGTGAGACCAATTATATCGGCAAGCACGAATATGTTAAACATGGTCCTGCGCCAATAAGACTGCAGGCCCACGGTGACCGCAGTGAACCTATTAGTTATCGTAATATCTGGTTAAGAGAATTATAGGATTAAAAAGCATTGTCATGAACGTAAACAAAACTTCCCTTATCGTTATTGGGGCTATATCAACAAGCGTGTTACTTGCGTTTAATAAACCACAAATATTGGGATATAAAATAGCTCAGAAAACTCTTAAAGGGGATAATGATAAAGCATTTATTGATTATTTTCTTCCTACACCTGTTCGCGGCCAGTTAACAACGGATGCCTGGGGCGCTCAGGAAGTGGGTGCGCGTGATCAATCTAATGGGTTAGAAGATAAAACATTATCTAATTATGTATATTGGGATGGTGGTAT
>JAICMD010000127.1 GCA_025929405.1 Mucilaginibacter sp.
CGTGTGCGCCATATCTCTAAGTCGCCATTATCGGTATTCACAATTACGTCGCAGTTTTCATCAGTTCCGAATTTTTTGCGGATCATGCTTCTGAAAACGTCTTCCAGCACACTCATCATTGTTGGGCGATCAATGTTCTTAAAGTCTTTAAACTCCTGGAAGGAATCAATTAAATTAATATTGCTCATTTGTTTACTTAAATGATATTAAAACCTTGGTTTCTGTTATTTGCTCTATCGGGATAAGGCTCTCAACCAATTCGGCCTTTTTCCCTTTTTGTTTTATTTTTTCTTCGATAGTTATTCCAGTTGTATCAACCACTTTTAATTTACCTTCGCGTTTAGCGCCATTGGCCATTTTTATAGCTAACTGCCGGCCAACGTTTTTATTATATTGGCGTTGCGATGAAAGCGGAAAATCAACCCCCGGCGATGAAACTTCCAGGTTATAGGCTGTTTCAATAGTATTTTCCTCTTCCAGCTTAAAGCCAACATAACGGCTTATCTGCGCACACTCGGTAATACCTATTCCATTGTCGCCATCAACCAGTATATTTAGTTTATTGCCGTGCATTTTCACATCAACAATAAACAGATCGGGCCGGTTAATTTCGGCTATTTTTTCATCAACTAATTGCGCTACCTTTTTTTCAATGTTCGTCATCTCTAATTCCTTATACCTATAATTATTAGCAGCTAAACCGGATTGACAGATAAACGAAAGAGGGGGCCATTAGCCCCCTCTTTCGTTATTTGAATGCAAATATAAGTAAAATAATTAAATTTTCAATGCCTTACGGTGTAAAATTCAAATCAATAAAAGGCGTTCTGCCCGGTTTACGGCGCCCGGTAATAAAACTCCACATATCAACTGTACGGTAGTAATAATAATATCGCACAAAATATTGCTGATGTTTAATGAATGGTGTATCGGGTTTAAAAAAAAGCTTACTATCATTCAGCTTATATGTGCCTTTTTGCATCGGCTGGTAACTTTTCATGTCAGTATCGGCAGGCATGCGATAAACCTGTAATATGCTTTGCCAATCACTTGTAGTATCATGCGCCATATCTAACATAATACCATAATTTAACCCGGATATTTTTAAAGTAGTGCCATTATCAATTAACACAATATTTATTTTGGGCACGCCGGTTTGGGTAGTGCAACCATACATCGAGGACAATAAAACTATCAGCGACCATTTTTTCATTGTGCTACTAATTTAGCTAATAAGGTAATTGCAATGTAGTATTATCCCCTGCAATTTCCCATATACAGGCACATCGTTATCTTTGCGGCTATGTCGGCACAAATTTACGCCCCGTTTGAGGTATCAAACTTTAGCAATAAAACCTGCTTTTTAAGCGGCATGCCTTTAAATAGCGAGGAAGACAAAGTTCAGGTCTTCCCACAATGGTTAATGAGCCGTTATGCGTTAGAGGATCGCCCCTTTAAGCTGCTTGACGAAAGCATGGCTACTTACAAGGATTTGAAAATCCCATGCTCGGCAGCTATTAATGAGCAATATCTGGAACCGCTTGAAAACGAAGTTGCCGATGCTTTTGCCATTGGGTATGATGCCGTAAAAAAACTGGACGAGTTAAAGCTTTTTCAATGGGCAGGCAAACTGTTATATGGTATTATTTTTAACGAGATACAAGCAGGTATAAAACAACAACACATACAAGGCGAGGAATTTAACATTTCGCAATCCATCATCCATAAATTCAGCCACTTGCATTTAATGTTGCAAACGCTTAACCAGCCTGTTATCCTGGAAGATTTTAAGCCCTTTAGCCTGTTTTTATTTAAGGTGGATAATGATGAAAAGGAATTTGGCTATCGCGATGAAATAAACACGCTAACCTTTGCCTTACGTATTCGTGATTTTGGGTTGGTAATTTGCCTGCAGGATAATGGCGCCAATAAACAATACCATAAAGAAGCTTTTGAAAAGATAAAGGATAAAACCCTGCACCCTATACAGTTTGAAGAATTTAGCGGCCGTGTGTTTTATTCGGCCTACCTTTTTAACCGCCTTCCCGAGTATAATGTATTACCCGTTGGCGAGGAAATATACATTGAAGCAATGCCGCTTAGAGGAATGAGCAACAAACCCCTGTTTGATGAATGGGTAAATAAAACCTACGGACAGGTACTTGAAACTTTCTGGAAAAACTGGGGATTCCTGCTACTGGAAATTATTAAAGACCCTGAACACCCTATGAGCTTTTTGTTTGATGCGGAGGGCCAATTTGTTGACCCCACGGCAATCAAATTGCCCCGGTAACCTGCTGAATAAAATAATGTACTATTGCCGGGTACATTATAATGGTTATTAATAAGCCGCTAAGTGCTCCAAACAAGTGGGCATCATGGTTAATAGCATCCTGCGAGTATTTAGAGGCGTAACTACAATAAACCAGATACAACACACCAAACAAAATAGCCGGTATAGGAATAGGGATAGGAATAATCATCATTTTGGTCATCGGCGAAAACAGTATAAAGCTGAATAAAACCGCGCTTATAGCACCCGAAGCGCCCAGGCTATGGTACCAAAAGTCATCCTTGTGCTTATAAACTGATGGCAGATCACTCAATACCATGCTCACAAAGTACAGCACGCCAAATTGCCAATGACCAATAGTAGCTTCCAGCGGAAAAGCAAAATAATAAAAGGTGAACATGTTAAAAAACAGGTGCATCCAATCTTTATGTATAAAACCACTGGTAATTAGCGTATATAAATACTTGCCTTTTGATACACTATAGGGATGCAGCATCATTTTGCCATAAAGGTCCTCGTTACTAAAAGTAATTAGCGTGGTAATAATAGTAAGGGCAAAAATAACCGAAGCTACAGGGGCAAGTAATAAGTATTGTTCCATCAGGTTAATTGGCAGGTATTTGTGCCTGCACTTTTTTTGGCAGGCTTTTAAAAACTAAATCGTACGAGTGGTCTATCATTTCGCAAAGTTGCTTGCGGGTTAATGAGCCATCCATTTGTATGGTGTTCCACATCTTTTTATTCATGTGGTAGCCTGGCTGCACTTCATTATATCTTTCGCGTAACTCAACAGCCAGCTCGGGATCGCATTTTACACTAAACGTAGTAGGGTTAGTTAGCACGGTAAGTACAAACATTTTACCGCCTATCTTAAAAACCAATACATCTTCCCCGAAGGGAAAGCCCTCGGCAGCGCCCGGTTTTAAAAGGCAATAATCGCGTAAATCTTCTATGTTCAAATTGTTATTGGTATGGTAATTATCTGAAAAAATCAGTAATTATGACCCCGGCAAATATAGTATTTATGGATTTTACTTCGCTCCGCAATTTTACCGTAAAAGAACGCTTTTTGCGTTATGTTGGTATAGATACACAATCAGATCCCGTATCTGACACCTACCCATCAACAGAAAAACAAAAAAACCTGGGCCGTTTATTGGTGCAGGAGCTATTAGATATAGGTGTAGCCGATGCTCATTTGGATGAGTACGGTTATGTTTATGCCACCATCCCTGCAAATACCAATAAAGCTGATGTGCCGGTTATATGTTTTTGCTCGCATATTGATACATCGCCTGATTGCAGCGGCTTAGATGTTAAACCCATTGTACATGAAAATTATAGTGGCGCGGATATTATTTTGCCGGATGATTCATCGCAGGTAATAAAAATGAGTGAGCATCCCAACCTGAAAAACCAAATAGGTAATGATGTTATAACCGCCAGCGGCACTACTTTGCTGGGCGCAGATAACAAGGCAGGAGTTGCCGAAATTATGGATGCCTGCTATCAGCTTATTAATCACCCAGAAATAAAGCATGGTACCATTAAAATACTATTTACACCCGACGAAGAGATCGGTCGCGGGGTTGATAAGGTTGATATACAAAAATTAGGTGCGTATGCCGGCTACACCATTGATGGCGAAAGTGCGGGAAATATGGAAAATGAAACCTTTTCGGCAGATGGAGCACGTTTAACTATTAATGGTATTAGCAGCCATCCCGGATTTGCCAAAGGCAAAATGGAAAGCGCCATAAAAATTGCAGGTAAAATTATTGCACAACTACCAGTTGAGCTATCGCCCGAAGGCACAGAAGAAATGCAGGGCTTTGTGCACCCGGTTGACATGAGTGGGCACGTTGAACAAGCGACTATTGATTTTATTATTCGCGATTTTGATGATACTAAGCTATCCCAACACGCTGCAAAAATTGAAGAGATAGCTCAAAATGTTTTAAAAGCGTTTCCCGGCTCAACTTATAACCTGCATGTAAAACAACAATACCGTAATATGAAACAGGTATTGGATAAACACCCACAGATTGTTGAATACGGTATGGAAGCTATACGCCGAACAGGTCTTGAAGCTAAATTATGCAGCATACGTGGCGGTACTGATGGTTCACGCTTATCATTTATGGGGTTACCTTGCCCTAACATATTTGCGGGCGAGCACGCCTTCCACAGTAAACAAGAATGGGTATCAGTGCAGGATATGCAAAAAGCTGTGGAAACCATTTTACATTTATGTATGCTATGGGAAGAGCACTCCTAAAGCGAATCAAACTTGATTTTTGACCGAATTTTATTTATATCTTCATATATACCAATTATGCCTTTTATTAAAAACTTTAATATATGCTGCATGGCAGTTGTATTGTTGTTGTTTACTACAACTGTAAGTGCACAATCCGTTAATTTAAAAAACATCAAAGTTTTAGTTTACACCAAAAACGGCAAGGGCTATGTGCATGATAATATTCCGAGCGCAGTGGCCTGTATTCAAAAACTTGGGCAGGAAAATAATTTTAAGGTTGATACTTCAAGTAATGCTGCGGTGTTTACAAATGATAATTTAAAAAAATATACCCTGCTGATTTTTACCAGCACCAATAATGATGTATTTGATACCGATGCGCAACGTGTAGCTTTCAGAAATTATATTGAGGCAGGAGGCGGCTTTGTTGGCTTGCACTCCGTAACTGGTACCGAGCGTAACTGGACCTGGTTTAAGCAGCTTGTAGGCTGTACCTTTTTGGTACACCCACCATTTCAAAAGTTTACGGTTAAGGTTATCGCTGCAAATAGCCCGCTGGTAAACGGTATTCCTAAAGTATGGGAGCATGAAGATGAACTTTATTTTAATAAGGAATGGTATCCGGGCATTATTGTAGTTATGGCCGATGATCTATCGACCCTAAAACCTGATGCTGCTGCTATAAAAGACAGGGGAATTGGGTCATACGGTAATTTATATCCATCTGTATGGTACCAGCATTTTGATGGGGGTAATATATGGATAACCGCACTGGGCCATGCTAAAGAAACTTATACTGACCCGGTTTATGTGCACCTGGTTTTAAATGGGATAAAATTTATAGCCGAACAAACCAAAAAGCTGGACTACACCAAAGCATACGCCCAAAATAAAGATACGCCGGTACAGTATTAAGCATAAACATTCTTCTTAAAATTAACAAATAGTTTAGGGTTGCTTTGTTTAAACAACTGTATTAGTGCAGGGCATTAAAGCTATTATTTACAGCTAAACCTTGTTACATAACATCAATTAAATTTATCTTTTGCAAATAAACCAGTATATTCAGCCCGGAATTTTACGCCTAAAATAAAAATGAAAATTTATAATACTAAAAAGGGTATCGTTATTGACAATAACGGTCAGTTATTCCTTTCTAACCAAACAGATTGGGATAAATTTATAAACAGGCAGGGGCTTTTTGCTGCCATTAGTCAGGAAGTTGCGGGGCTGCAAGCAGATGCAAACCTGCAAAGCACCATTAGTAACGAGTTGCTTAAACCTATTGCCAACCAGGAAGTATGGGCATCGGGTGTTACTTATTACCGCAGCCGTTCGGCCAGGATTGAAGAATCAAAAGATGCCGGAGGCGGCACTTTTTATGACAGGGTTTATAATGCCGAGCGCCCTGAATTATTTTTTAAAGCACCGGCTTACCGTACAGTAGGTTCGGGCGCTGATGTGCGTATACGTAAAGATTCAAAATGGAACGTGCCTGAGCCAGAGTTAACACTATTTGTTTGCTCAGCCGGAACAATTGAAGGCTATACTTGCGGCAATGATATGTCATCACGTGATATTGAGGGCGAAAATCCGCTTTATTTACCACAAGCAAAATCATATAACGGCGCGTGTGCCATCGGTCCATGCATATTTGTAAGCGAATCGCCAATTAAGTCTGATTCAAAAATTGGTATTGAGATATTAAGAGGTGGCTCGGCTGCTTTTGCTGAAGAGATATCAATTGATCAGATGAAAAGAACACATACAGAGTTGGTAGGTTATTTAACTAAAGAGCTTGATTTTGAGCACGGCGCATTTTTAATGACCGGCACAGGCATTATCCCGGCTGACGAATTTACATTAAATGTTGGCGATGTGGTTAAAATAACAATTGAAGGCATTGGTACACTTGAAAACACAGTAAAGTCATGATACAAGGAAAACAAATTATAGGGTTTGAGGAGTCTGGCGAAGGTACAGATATATTAAAATCAATAAATCCCGGCACGGGCGAAACGCTTGGACAATTTAATAAAGCTACCCCCGCCGAGGTTGAAAAAGCAGTTGCCAAAGCAGCGGCGGCTTTTCAAATTTATCGTAAAAAATCAGGCAAGGAAAAGGCAGCCTTTTTAGAGGCTGCAGCCGACGAGATAGTTGCGCTTGGCGAAGATCTGGTAAATATCTGCTGTGCAGAATCAGGCTTACCTCAAGGCCGTATACAAGGCGAGGTTGGCCGTACTGCCGGACAGCTACGCTTATTTGCCTCATTATTAAAAGATGGTTCATGGGTTGATGCCCGTATTGATACCGCTATACCTGACCGCACACCACTACCAAAACCTGATATCCGCTACATGCAGATGGCATTAGGCCCGGTAGTTGTATTTGGTGCGAGTAACTTTCCGCTGGCATTTTCTGCAGCGGGTGGCGATACAGCTTCGGCATTGGCAGCAGGATGCCCTGTAATTGTTAAGGCGCATTCATCGCACCCGGCAACCGGTAACATGGTGGGTAAAGCTGTGGCAAAAGCTGCTAAAGCAACCGGTATGCCTGATGGCGTATTTTCATTATTATATGGTGATGGCTCAACTGTAGGCACTCAATTAGTTAAGCATCCAGAAGTTAAAGCCGTAGGTTTTACAGGTTCATACAGCGGCGGCAAAGCATTATTTGACGCAGCCGTTCAGCGCGAACATCCTATACCGGTTTATGCCGAAATGGGAAGCACCAACCCGGTATTTATATTGCCGGAAACTGTTAAAAATCAGGCAGAAGGTTTTGCTAAAGGATTTTCAGGTTCGGTTACTTTAGGTGTTGGCCAGTTTTGCACCAACCCCGGCATGTTAATTTATGAAAACACCGAGGATGGCAAACAATTAACCAACAAACTGGAAGAGCATTTTGCACAAACCAGCGGCGGTGTAATGCTTGGAAGCAATATCTACCGCTCATACAACGAGGGTGTTTCAAAACATTTGGCTACCAGTGGTGTTGAAACCCTGTCAAAAGGCGCACAGTCTGACGCATTGAACGTTGCTTCGCCAATATTATTTAAAACCAACAGCCAGGTATTGGGTGAAAATCCTGACCTATCTGAAGAAATATTTGGCCCAACCAGTTTGGTGGTCGAAGCACAATCAAAAGAAGATATATTAAATATAGCACGTAACCTTTCGGGCCACTTAACCGCTACTGTTCACGGTACTGAAAAAGATCTGACCGATTATAAGGACCTGCTTGATATATTGGAGCAAAAAGTTGGCCGTGTAATTATCAACGGTTTTCCAACCGGCGTTGAGGTTTGCAGCTCAATGGTACATGGCGGCCCGTTCCCTTCAACATCTGATGTACGCAGCACCTCGGTTGGTACAGCAGCAATATTCAGGTTCACAAGGCCAATATCTTACCAAAACATGCCGCAATCATTACTGCCTGACGAATTGAAAAACTCAAATCCACTGGGCATTTGGAGACTGGTAAATAACACATTAACTAACGACAAAATATAATAACTAAAGGGATGGGTAACTAATGTTATCCATCCCTTTTTAATAACAATAAAACATTATGGGAGAGTTTCGCAGTTCGGATTGGTTCGGTAAAAAAGATAAAATGGGGTTCCTTTACCGCAGTTGGATGAAAAATCAGGGTATGCCCGAGGATATGTTTGATGGGCGCCCCGTAATAGGTATATGTAACACCTACTCTGAACTTACCCCTTGTAACGCCCACCTGCGCGATATTGCAGAGAGCGTGCGCCGTGGTGTGTTAGAAGCTGGTGGTTTCCCGGTTGAGTTTCCTATCATGTCGTTAGGCGAAACCTTATTAAAACCTACTGCCATGCTTTTTCGCAACCTGGCGAGCATGGATGCTGAAGAGTCTATACGTGGTAACCCTATTGACGGCGTTGTATTGCTAACCGGTTGTGATAAAACTACCCCATCAACCTTAATGGGCGCTGCCAGTGTTGATTTACCTACAATTGTTGTACAGGGCGGCCCAATGCTTAACGGCAAGTTTAAGGGCGAGGATATTGGCTCAGGCACTGCCCTATGGAAATTTAACGATAAGTTGAAAACCGGCGAAATGACCTATGATGAGTTTTCCGAGGCAGAAAGCTGCCAGTCGCGTAGTCCGGGACATTGTATGACGATGGGGACAGCATCAACCATGGCAGTTATGGTTGAAGCCTTAGGTATGTCATTAAGTGGCATGGCTGCTATACCTGCTGTTGATGCCCGTAAGAAAAGAATAGCACAGCTATCGGGTCGTCGTATTGTAGAGATGGTTAAGGAAGACCTGCGCATCTCAAAAATTTTAACCCGTGAGGCATTTGAAAATGCTATTAAGGTAAACGCGGCCGTTGGTGGGTCAACCAACTTTATTATCCATTTAACTGCAATTGCCGGTCGTATAGGTATTGATCTTAATATTGATGATTTTGATAACCTGGGCTCAAAAATGCCCTTGTTGTTAAACCTGATGCCTTCGGGTAAATTTTTGATGGAAGATTTTTACTATGCCGGTGGTTTACCAGCTATCATAAAACAAATACAGTCTGAGCTGCACATGGGAGTTATAACCGTTACAGGCAAGTCTCATGCTGAAAATATTGCCAATAGCGGTACCATTTACAATAGCGATGTTATTTACACCTACGATGCACCGTTGATACCTGAAGCCGGAACAACTGTACTTAAAGGCAACCTGGCGCTTAACGGTTGTGTTATAAAGCCATCGGCCGCTACGCCTGCGCTGATGCAGCACACGGGTCGGGCTGTGGTATTTGAAAATATTGAAGATTACCACGCACGTGTTGACGATCCGGATTTGGATATTGACGAGACCTGCGTAATGGTACTTAAAACGGTAGGCCCTGTGGGTTACCCGGGTATGCCCGAAGTTGGTAATATGCCATTGCCTAAAAAACTATTGGATAAAGGCGTTACC
>JAICMD010000062.1 GCA_025929405.1 Mucilaginibacter sp.
AGCGGTCGCCAAAAATAAATACCTCTTTGGCTCCCCTTAGTAAACGGCCGCCTAATGAATTGGGTTCGCAATAACCTACTATTAAAATGGTTGTTTTTTGTGTGTTGATATTGTTTTTTATATGATGCTTAACCCTGCCGGCCTCGGCCATGCCGGATGATGAAATGATAACGCATGGACGCGGATCGTCATTTAAGGCTATAGATTCTTCGGTTGATTGCACAAAGCGTAACCCTTTAAACGCAAAGGGGTCTTCATCAACCTTTAATATCTCGCGCACTGATTTATTATATACTTCAGGATGATCCTTTAATATTTGTGTGGCTTTTTCTGATAAAGGGCTGTCAACATAATAAGGCACATCAGGTAATACTCCGCGTAACTCCAAAGAATTTAAAGCATATAAAAGTTCTTGTGTACGTCCAACGCTAAACGCGGGTATAATTACTTTCCCTTTTTTAATAAGGCAGGTTTGTTTAATAACTTCAAGCAATTCATCCTCAATCGGCGCCAGTTGTTTATGCAGCGAATCGCCGTAGGTTGATTCCAGTAAAATATAATCAGCCTGCGGAAAGCGCTGAGGGTTTTTAAGCAGTAAATCGCCATAACGGCCCACATCACCGCTAAAGGTTATATGTGTTTCTTTGGCATCTTCCAGTATTGCCAAATGGACGGCGGCACTGCCCAGTATGTGGCCTGCATCGGTAAAATGGAATTTAACACGCGGTGTAATTTCATATTCTTCGTGATACTCCACTATTTTAAATAAACGCATTGCCTCCATTACGTCATCGTCTGTATACAATGAATTTAACACAGGCAAACCTTTTTTTTGCCGGTGTTTGTTGCTATATTCTACATCCTGCATCTGTATTTTAGCCGAATCGAGCATTAAAATACGGGCCAGGTCCATTGTAGCCGATGTGCAAAATATTTGCCCGTTAAAACCTTGCGCCACCAAGCGTGGTATAAGCCCGCAATGGTCAATATGTGCGTGCGATAATATTAAATAATCTAATTTTTTAGGGTTAAAGCCAAAATGATCATTAAGGTCGTCGGTATGCTCGCCAAGGCCCTGAAACATGCCGCAATCAAGCAATATAGTGGTGCCATCTTTTAATTGTATCAGGTGTTTACTGCCGGTTACATTGCGTGCGGCGCCATGAAAAGTTATATTCATTGGGTAGATTTGAAGAAATAAAGCTTTATAATGGTTAAAAGTTTTAAATTATAAATATTATTTGATAATACCATTTATAACTAATAAATTCGTTTGGTTAATTCGAATAACACTTTACAGACACACAATGAAAATTAAAGAACTGACACGCGCCGAAGAACAATTGATGCAAATATTGTGGCAATTAAAAAAAGGCTTCGTAAAAAACGTAATGGAACAATTACCCGAGCCAAAGCCGGCTTACAACACAGTTTCTACTATCATCAGGATATTGGAAACTAAAGGATTTGTGGCACACAATGCTTTTGGCAAAAGCCATGAGTATTATCCGGTAATAAGCAAGGAAGAGTATCAAAACTTTGCTACCGACAAGCTGATGCATGGTTATTTTGACAACTCGGTAAAACACATGTTTTCTTACTTTGTGAAAAAGGAGAAAATTGATCTTAAAGAAGCCGATGAGATCATGAAATTAATTGAGAAATTAAAAAATAAATAAAATGGGCTGGTGGCATTATATATTACTGGTAAATATTTACCTGGTACTATTTTTTGTCTTCTATGCATTGTTTTTACGCAGGGAAACATTTTTTCAGCTTAACAGGATTTATCTTGTTACGGCTTCCCTGCTTTCATTCTTAATTCCGTTTATACAGTCAAATTGGGTAAAAAGCCTTTTTATTACCCAGCAGGTACAACAAGCTATATATAGCAAATCAGTTATTATTTACAGCATTAAACCTGCCGAAAGCGTTATAAGCCTCGGTAATATATTTGAAGTGCTATATATAGCAGTTGTATTATATTTAACTGTAAGGTTATTATGGCAGTTAATTATTTTAAATAAATCCATCAACACACCAAACCCTTCATCTGCCTACTCATTCTTCAAAAAAATAAGTGTGGGTAATAATTTATCAAACGCTGATATAATTACCGAGCACGAGCAGGTGCATGTAACCCAATGGCACTCGCTTGATGTTTTGATAATTGAAGCTGTAATGATCATCAACTGGTTTAACCCGGTAGTTTATCTGTACCGGTTTGCCATTAAATACATTCATGAGTTTATTGCTGATAGTGAAGTGCTTGAATCAGGTGCCGATAAAGCCGACTATGCTTTACTGCTGCTTAGCCAAACATTTGATACTTCAACCCACGGATTAACAAGTAATTTTTATAGTAATAGCCTGTTAAAAGAGCGTATTATAATGCTGCAAAAAAGCAAATCAAAACGCATTGCATTAACTAAATATGGGCTTTCTGTACCGTTGTTTATTTTAATGATGATATTATCATCAGCAAGTATTAATAACAGCAGGGCGGTAGCAGTTATAAATAAAACAGCCGGAAAAGTATTTTCAACGCCGGCTTCGCCAAAAGCTATCAAAGATGAGTTTCAGCTTGATAACCTGTCGGCTTCATTGAAGCAATTAAATAAAAGCGAAATGGTTTCGGCAGTTGAAGATGCCGATTATACCGATCCGGGTAATGACGATATGCAATTAACCGCGGTTAGAAACAATTTGCCGGATATTACTAATGTTAATAATAATACTATTACCCAACTTACTTCTACAGCTATTGAACGCCAGCCACAGTTTCCGGGTGGTATAGATAAGTTTTACGATATATTACGCAATAACCTTCGTTATCCCGACGAAATGAAAAAAAGCCGTATAGAAGGAAAAGTGTTTGTAGAATTTGTAGTTGAAAAAGATGGCTCAGTAAGCGGCTTAAAAATACTCAGGACCCCGGGCTATGGCTCAGAAGAAGAAACGGAACGTGTTTTATCATCTGTGCCTAAATGGATACCCGGCTCTCAAAACGGTCGGGCAGTACCTGTTAAATATTCCCTTCCAATTGAGTTTAGGTTAGAAGACGCTAACCCAACTGATACAACAAATGCACATACATACATCCCTGAAAACACTATTAACATTGCCGCATTATTAAAACAGCAATCAGGTAATACAGGCAAAATGTTTGCATTAATAAAACCCCCAAGCCGCCCGGCGCAAATTTTTATGAGACACTAATATGATTTATTAGTACCTCTTATTATTAATTAAAAAAAACTAAAAAATTAGTTGCAATTGTCGTTTTAAACTAATAAATTCATATATTATTTTAAAACAACCAATTATGACAACGAAAAGCAAATCGCAACGCAAAGTGTTCGCCAAATTTGGGCTGTCAGTAATAATGGTAACGGCCACTATGCTATTACCAGCATCAGCTCAATCACAAAAGCCAACACCACAGCCTCAAAATTCGCAACCTATTGACGGTATTTATAGTTTTGTACAAGTGCTGCCAAGTTTTCCCGGAGGTGTTAAAGAGTTTATGAACTATTTATCACAAAACCTAAAATACCCGGCGGCAGACAAGGAAAAACATATTTCGGGTAAAGTTGTAGCGCGGTTTGTTGTTGAGCGCGACGGAAGCTTAACTAATATTAAAATAGTACGCAGCCCGGCTGATGATATGTCAAAAGAAGCTGTACGGGTTTTAAGTTCATCGCCAAAATGGGTACCAGGTAAACAAGATGGCAAACCGGTAAGAGCATATTATACAATACCAATAAATTTCGCGATAAATGGAAATTAAAGAACTTACCCGCGCTGAAGAGCAGTTGATGCAAATATTGTGGCAATTAAAAAAGGGCTTTGTAAAGGATGTAATAGCTTGTTTGCCTGAGCCAAAGCCAGCATATAATACAGTATCAACCTTTATAAGGATACTTGAGGCCAAAGGTTTTGTTAGCTATAAAATTAAAGGTAAAAGCCATGAGTATTACCCGATTATTAGCAAGGAGGCTTATAAAAACTTTGCTGCAGATAAGTTAATGAGCGGGTATTTTGACAATTCGGTTAAACGTATGCTATCATTTTTTGTAAAAAAAGAAAAGATTGATATGCAGGAAGCCGACGAGATAATTGAACTTATTGAAAAACTAAAAAGCAAATAAATTATGAGCTGGTGGCATTATTTATTACTGGTAAACTTTTACCTGGTTTTATTTTTCGGCTTTTACGCCTTATTGCTGCGCAATGAAACCTTTTTTCAGCTTAACCGCATTTACCTGGTAGGCGCGGCAATCCTGTCGTTTTTTATACCATTGATGCAGGTAAGTTGGGTAAAAAACTTATTTATTACCCAACAGGTACAGTATACTATTTACCGCACATATAGCGCACCGGTTGTAATATATGGTTATACATTTAAACCCGTTGAACAATTATTTACACTGGGGCAGGCTATTGGCTATTTATATGTAGTAGTAGCTTCGCTATTAATTATAAAACTTTTATGGCAGCTAATAGTATTAAAAAACCAAATAAAAAAGCCCGACCCCTCTATAGCGTATTCTTTTTTTAAAAAAATAAGCGTGGGTACAAATCTTTCAAACACAGGTATAATAGCCGAGCACGAACAGGTACATGCCCGCCAGTGGCACACTATTGATGTATTAATAATTGAAATTGTAGCCATTATTAATTGGTTTAACCCGGTGGTTTATCTGTACCGGTTTGCCATTAAATATGTGCATGAATTTATTGCCGATAAAGAAGTAACAGAGACAGGTACCAACAAAGCTGATTATGCTTTGCTATTGCTTAGCCAAACGTTTGATATACCAAACCATTACCTTACCAGCAATTTTTACAACCATAGTTTATTGAAACAGCGCATACTTATGCTGCAAAAAAACCGCTCAAGCAGGGTAGCATTGGCAAAATACGGATTATCGGCCCCTTTGTTTGTATTAATGCTCATCCTGTCGTCAGCAACAATTAATAACAGCCATGTACTTAAATCAATAAGCACCAAAGCCGAAAATATATTTTTAACCCCGGTATCGGCATCAGCAGGACAATTAACGCGCCCTGAAAAGGTTGCTCCACAGGTAATTAAACCTATTGACATTAAACCAATAAAACATTCGCCCGAGTTTTACAGGGATCTGGCCGAAGCTGAAGCTGAAAGCAATGCTGTTGATGAGATGCAGATGACAACTGATACTACAAAAAGTAAAATTTATGATGTGGTTGAAGTATTACCAAGTTTTAAGGGCGGAGTTAACCAGTTTTTAAACTATTTAAAAGCCAATATACATTACCCTGTTGATGATTGGAAAAATAATACTCAAGGGAAAGTTGTTACGCAATTTGTTGTTGAAATTGATGGAAGCCTGAGCCATATAAACGTTTTGCGTTCTCCTTCGGCATCTATGGCTAATGAAGCAATAAGAGTATTAAATTCTTCTCCTAAATGGATACCGGGTATTAAAAGCGGTCATCCGGTTAGGGCTATGTATACGGTACCTATTAGCTTTACCTTAGGTGATGCAGCATCAAGCCCGATAATACCTGCAAATAATTCTGCTAACATTGCAGGTAAAGGCTCGGTTTATCCGCCACTATATATAATAGACGGTGTAGAAGCTCCTGATATATCAAAAATAAACCCCACTAACATAGAAAACGTTTCTATATTAAAAGATGCCGCCGAAATTGCAAAGTATGGCCAAAAAGGAGCTAACGGCGTATTGTTAATAACTACCAAAAAAGCCACCGTGCCAACAAAAACAAACTAACTTACACTAAACCTTTTCATTGTTTGTTAAACCCATGCGGCTTAAAGCTGTGCGGGTTTTTTTATTTATTATGTAGAAAATTGCCCACTACAAAATATAATTGCAAAAAGCTTTAATTAAACGCTCCAACATTTTATATAAATTACTAATTTTGGGCGTTAAAGCATTTATCAGCAGCACAACAATGAAACCATTTATTTCAAAATCTTTTTACGCCGTTATAAATTATGTTAGCGCGCTATTATTTATTGTATCGCCATGGTTATTTGGATTTGCACACTTAGGTGGTGCAGCATTATTTATGCCCATGCTGATAGGCTGGCTGCAATTAATTATGGCAATTTTTAGTGATAACCCCGGCGGCTTTATTAAAGTTTTCCCTATGCAAATGCATAATTGTCTTGATGTACTTACCGGCTCGTTCCTGTTATCATTACCATGGATATACCAATTTTCAGGTTCGGTATGGGTTCCGCATTTTATTTTTGGGGTGGTACTTTGCATTAATGGCATATTTGTACATCAATCGCCATTTCTTGTTCGCGCGACGCCAAATTTACCTGAAGCCGGTATAGGCTCGGTTGATGCGCACGAAGGAAGATTAAATCATTAATAAAGAACTTTTAAAGTAAATAATAAGGGAGCCGGTGTAATAAATTAACACCGGCTCTTTTAGTGTAAATGCTTTTAAACTCCTTAAAAAACCTCGTTAAGCCCCAGGAATAATCCGCTTGAACCATAGGAACCGCGACCGTAATCAATACACAGGCATGAGCGGCTATACTTATTAAACAGCAGCCTTAGGCCCACACCCGCTCCCGGTTCAAAATAATCAAGCAGTTGTATATTGCGGCGTATGTTGCTTGCACTTTCGGCATTTATAAATGTAACGCCCGAAATCAATTTGTTTTTTGTGATAGGAAAGCGATATTCCAGTTCTGAATAAATAAAGTTGGCGCCCTTAAAGCGACCAATAGTATATGCTCGCCCCAACCTGCCCGCAGCATCGCTGCCTGTGCCCGTAAGCTCAAGATAAGGCAATGATCCCCCAAGCAGGTAACTGCCCCAAACCCAGTATGCCAATATATGCTCGGGGTTTTTCTTTGATAGGCTCCAGTACTTTCGTAATTCAGTTTTAAATTGGGTAGCATATTTAGCGCTGCCTAGCCATTGCTCGTTTAACCGCAATACCAGGTCAATATATAAACCACGGTAAGGCCTGTTAATATGATCGCGACTGTTATATTCAACATTAAATAGCAATCCATTGGCTGCATAGCCTTCGGTAGGATAGCCGTTAATTACGCTATACCTGTAATTATGTGTGCCAATATTAGGGCCTATTACCCCTTCGTCATCTATATTATAATAATAGTCAAAAACTACCCCGGCACCTGCATAAACATTTTTAAATAATTCCTTATAAATACGTTCATTAAATTTAAGATAAGTAAACGCTATCGGAAACACATCAGCATTATTTTCAAGCGAGAAGCCGTTGACAGAAAAACTCCCCTCGCCATGAGAGGGTTGACCGGTACCAATGCCATAATCAAGCGCAACGGTTTTACCAACCTGCAGCCCTCCTTGTAAATTAAACTTATCATTGTTTGTAAATGCATTGTTTTTAAACTCAAACGACCATAATCCTTCTGTTGAGGTATAGGCATTAGCATTAAATACCGAAAAGGTAGTTGTTTTAGGGTCGCCAAATGTTTTGCCCCCAGTTGAAGTAACGCCAATAGAAAGCCCTACGCTTGGGTTATAACCTGCTGAGGGGAGTATTGAAAATGTAGAGTGTTTGGATTTTACACTATCTGTAGCTGTACCGCTTTTTTTTGAAAAAATGTGTTTTATCACGTCAATAGCATCTGTTTGCTTATTTAATACCTCAGGCGGATCCTGCTTATCCTGTGCAAACAAACTTCCCGATACTAAAAATATAATGCATGCCGCTAAGGCACAGCTTCCAACTACACGCTTAATCAATTTATTTTAAAGCTTTGTAATTGCAATATAATTGTAATGAATTGTAATTTCAAAGTCATCCAGCAAAAAAATTACAATACAAAAGGGTTAAACCTTAACATTGTAACGTTGTCATAAAAACTATAAAACAAGTATTATGAGTGTGTTAAGGATATATTGGGATTATTATTTTGGCAACCCGGATAAGATTTTTGTACAGGTTTGTGCCGCAGAGATATATTAGGGAGTGGTGAGTAGTGAGTAGTGATTGGTGATTGGTGATTGGTGATTGGTGATTGGTGATTGGTGATTGGGGGGTCAGCGATGAGTAGAGAGCGAGCAATATTAAGTAGCAATTTAATTTTTACTATTCACTATTATCCCCTCCCTACTCACCACTCCACTATTCAATAACTGATACTTTAAGCATATTGGTTTTGCCGTGGTTTACAATAGGCACTGCAGCGGTATTAATAACCACATCGCCCGTGCTAATTAAATTTTCGGCTTTAAGCATGCTGTTTACATCGGCAATGGTTTGGTCGGTACTTTCCAACTTGTCATAATAAAAAGTACGTACCCCCCAAAGCAGGCTAAGGGCGTTTAACAAATGCTTGTTTGATGTAAAAATAAATGTGCGGGCCTTAGGCCTGTAGCTTGATATTTCAAAGGCAGTATAACCTGAGGTTGTCATTGATACTATACCTACTGCGTTGGTATGCTCGGCCAGGTAAACTGCAGAGCCGCAAACAGCATTGCTTAAATGCCCGGGCGTAGCAATATCAACTGTATCGTTGTCTTTATTAGTATTAAAAGGGTAACCAAGCTCTTCCACGTTACGCACGATCTTTGACATTGTTTCAATAACAATTAACGGGAACTCGCCAACTGAAGTTTCGCCGCTAAGCATTACAGCATCTGCACCATCCAGTACCGAGTTGGCAACGTCATTAACTTCGGCACGGGTAGGGCGCGGCGTGGTAATCATTGATTCAAGCATCTGCGTAGCTACAATTACCGGTTTTGAAGCCGCACGGCATTTGCGGGCAATCATTTTTTGTAACAGCGGTACTTCCTCCAAAGGCATTTCAACCCCCAGGTCGCCACGTGCCACCATTACACCATCAGTAGCGGCAATAATGGCATCAATATTTTCAATGGCCTCGGGCTTTTCAATTTTGGCGATTACCTTAGCTGCTTTGCCACGGGCATTTATTACTTGTTTAAGTTCAGAAATATCTTCTGCGTTACGCACAAATGAAAGGCCTATCCAATCAACATCACAATCCAAAGCAAAATGCAGGTTTACCAAATCCTCTTCTGTTAAACTTGGGATAGATACCTTAGTATTAGGCAGGTTAACGCCCTTGCGCGATGTTAATATACCGCCATGTACCACTTCGCAAACCACTTTATCAATTTTATTGGTTTCTAAAACGCGCATTTGTATTTTGCCGTCATCAAGCAAAATAATTTCATTGGCCTGCACATCCTGCGGAAAGGCTTCGTAAGTAATATATATCTGGTTGTCGTCACCTATACATTCGTGGGTAGTTATATTAATATGTGTGCCATTTATTAAATGTATACCACCATCCTTAACCAAACCTATACGTATTTTGGGGCCTTGCAAATCGGCCAGTATAGCTACGTTGGTTTTATGTTGATCATTTATTTCGCGAATAGTGTCGATCACTTTTTTATGATCTTCGGTTCTTCCATGCGAAAAATTAAGGCGGCAAACGTTTACACCAGCCTTGATCATGGCCAATAATGTTTCCTTTGGGGCCGAAGCAGGACCCATTGTGGCTACAATTTTAGTTCGGTTATAAGATAAATTCATAATTCGGTTTCATATTATTGTATTAAAACACATAGTGTGTATAATACACATCAAAATTTCCGCTAAAATAACAGATTTTCGCGTGATTTTATTTTTTTAGGATCAATCTTTACTGCGGCAACAATTTCAGGTATCTTATTTAGGCCTCCAATCAGGCTATCTAACTCATTATCATCAATGTAATTTTTTATCATTAAAAAATAATCGGCCTTCTTCATTTCGGGTATAAGATAGCCGTCAGACCCCTTATTCCCAATAAAATAGAAGTCGGTTTCGCTATCCTCCCATTTATAATTATATATTGAGAAGTAAACAGGCGGAGCATCAGGGAAAATATCAACCTCGAGGTCGGCATTTTTAACGAAATTAAAATTTAAACACTTGTTAATTAAATAACAAATGCGGTAATCTTTCAACGAAGTTGTAACTGCAATGAGTACAAAATCAAGCTCAATCTCAAATTTTAAATATTTTCTGTTCAAAATCGTTAAATTTACGCTATTGTAAAAGTACAAATTGAAACCTTTGCAAAATAAAAATTGTTACTCACCTATCTAAAAAGTTTTAGATTTGATATTTGATAGATTTTATTTTTCTTTGCACTGAATTATTAATCATTAAACTAAAATACTATGTCTGATATCGCTTCAAGAGTAAAAGCTATTATCGTAGAAAAATTAGGTGTTGACGAAAACGAAGTTACACCAGAAGCAAGCTTCACCAACGACCTTGGTGCCGACTCGTTAGACACCGTGGAACTTATCATGGAGTTTGAAAAAGAATTTAACGTGGCTATTCCTGACGATCAGGCTGAAACTATCGGTACTGTAGGACAAGCTATTGCTTACCTTGAAAAAAACGTTAAATAAAACTCCCTTAACTTGATTGAATGGAGTTTAAAAGAGTTGTAGTAACCGGGCTTGGGGCACTTACTCCGATTGGTAATACCGTTGCAGAATACTGGAACGGCTTGATCAATGGAGTAAGTGGTGCTGCCTTGATTAAAAGTTTTGATACAACACTGTTCAAAACAAAAATTGCATGCGAGGTAAAAAACTTTGATGCAGATGCTTTTTTTGGTAGAAAAGACGCGCGTAAGCTGGACCAGTTTGTTCAATACGCGCTTTATGCTACTGATGAAGCTGTAAAAGATGCCGGGTTAGACTTTACAAAACTTGATACTACCCGTATTGGCTGTATCTGGGGATCGGGCATTGGCGGGTTAAAAACCTTTTTAGACGAAGTGATAGCCTTTGCTAAAGGCGACGGTACACCTCGTTTTAATCCTTTCTTTATACCCAAAATGATAGCAGATATTGCCCCGGGCCATATCTCTATTAAATATGGTTTACGCGGGCCAAATTACACCACAGTATCTGCCTGCGCATCATCAAATAATTCGCTTATTGATTCATTTAATTATATCCGTTTAGGTAAGGCCGACATGTTTATAACCGGTGGATCAGAAGCTATTATTAATGAAGCCGGTATTGGTGGTTTTAACTCCATGCATGCCATATCAACCCGAAATGATGACCCTGCAACGGCATCGCGCCCGTTTGATCTTGACCGCGACGGTTTTGTAGCCGGCGAAGGTGCAGGAACCATTATTTTGGAAGAACTGGAACATGCTAAGGCGCGCGGCGCTAAAATTTATGCCGAAATGATTGGCGGCGGCATGAGTGCTGATGCTTACCACATGACGGCGCCGCATCCCGATGGATTGGGTGCTGCACTGGTTATGAAAGCTGCGTTGCAAGATGCCGGTATAAAACCATCGGATATTGATTATGTGAACGTGCACGGAACATCAACCCCCATTGGCGACCCGCAGGAAATTAAAGCTATACATGATGTTTATGGCGAGGATATTTATAAAATAAATATCAGTTCAACAAAATCAATGACGGGGCACTTATTAGGTGCAGCCGGCGCTGTTGAAGCCATTGCATCAATACTGGCTTTAAACAATAATATTGTACCGCCAACCATTAACCACTTTACTGACGACCCAACTTTTGACCCGCGTATTAACTTTACCTTTAACAAGGCTCAGCAACGCGAGGTTAACATAGTACAAAGTAATGGCTTCGGCTTTGGCGGCCATAATGCTTCAGTGATTTTTAAAAAATACGAAGATTAAACGTGTATGCCAGTTAGCCGGTTATACAAACTATACTTATCTCCTCACAGAAAATACGTTAAAGTTTTAAAAAATTTGCTTGGCTTTGTGCCAGGCAATTTGTCGTTATACCGTTTGGCATTCAGGCATAAATCGGTTGCGCAAAACATAAAAAAAGGGGTAAAAAACAGTAATGAGCGCCTTGAGTTTTTAGGCGATGCCGTATTGGGCAGTGTAGTTGCTGAAGTGCTTTTTAAGCTTTACCCGTATGAAAATGAAGGCTTTTTAACCGAGCTACGCTCAAAAATAGTTAGTCGAACAAACTTAAACCAGCTTGCCCGTAAGCTGGGCTTTGAAGGATTAATTGAATATGACAACCGCGTATTAGGTTCATCCCGCCAGGGATCATTATTGGGCGATGCTTTTGAAGCCTTAATTGGAGCAGTGTACCTGGACAAAGGATATAACTTTACCCGCAACTTTTTGGTAAACCACATCATCAAATCGCATATTGATATACGCACGCTTGAACAAACTGAAACCAATTTTAAAAGTAAGTTAATTGAATGGTGCCAGCGCCACGGCAAAGATGTATCTTTTGATCTTATTGCAAATGCCGATGGCGAAAATGCCAAATTATTTACCGTACAAGCCAGTGTTGACGGCGAAATAATGGGTTTAGGAAAAGAGTTCAGCAAAAAAAATGCAGAGAAACTGGCTGCCGAAAAATCCTGCGAAGCGCTGGGTATTTAATAAAGCTTAGGCGGCTGTAAGTTATTCTTATTTACTTTATAGTACTCGTACGATTTTTTGATATAATTAATTAGCTCATAATCTGTCCATTCTTTTACATCTTCATAAGCGGGGGTAAAGGTGTGCATAAAGCCATCCAGATCTTCATCAGGCATTTTGGTGATTTGCTTTACAATGGTTTTATTATATTTTTTATTTATCTCCAGTTGTTCCAGCTCATTTTTGGTATATTCTTTAAAATGCCGTGCCCGATTTGGAGTCTTCCCAAATAACTCATATACTCCCGTTACAGGCGAAGCCAAAAATGATAAGGCAGTGGGTTTGCCATCATAAAAAGACCCTTGTTTACGATATTGGTTAAGCGCATCATTTAATTCCTGTTTGCGGCTTTGCTCCCTAACGGTAACTTCTTTAAGTACAATAACCGGCCTCATATAAACATTAATATCATACGTTCCGGATATAACAAAAAACTCGGTAGTAAACTCGTCTTTCTTAAATAGCAGGGTATCACCTTTTGCAGCCTGAATATGAAAAATGCCCTGGTTATCGCTCATGGCTGATAATTTACGGGCGGCATTGGTTACGTTTACCTGGGCAACACGCTCATTATAACTTTTTTTATAAATAATACCACTTACAGTAAATAGCTGTTGCGCTGCAGCACAAAGAGTAAAAAGAGTGCAAAAAAAGAAAAGAACTATACCGCGCAAATACATTTATAAATTAAATAGAATATCAAATTTAATATTTGTTTCCTATTGAAAGTAATTTTAGTGATTAGTTAATAGTGATTAGAAATTAGTTATGCCAATATATTACCTATCAACTAATCACCAATCTCTAATCACTATTAACTAATCACTAACCTTCAATCTTTAAAAATATTATCTTTGCGCATGATAAAATCCATGACAGGGTATGGAATTGCCAGTTTTGACTCAGGTAACTCAAAATACACCGTTGAGATAAAATCCCTTAACAGCAAATTTCTGGAACTATCATTAAGGCTGCCTAAAATTTTTTCGGAAAAAGAATTTCAGTTGCGTAATGATTGCAGCAAGCAAATTGAGCGGGGTAAGGTAAACCTGTCAATTAACGTTGAGCAAACAGGTAATACGGTTAAAGCAGCCGCAGGCATTGATGCCGAATTGTTAAAACATTATTACGGCCAGCTTAAAGCAGTTAGTACAGAATTAAACGAACCCGCCAATAACCTGTTACAGCTTGCTTTGGGCCTGCCCGAAGTTGTTAAATACGATGAGGAAACCGTATCTGAAGAGGAATGGAAAGTAGTTGACAAAACTTTTCAGCAGGCAATGATTGCATTTCAGCAGTTTAGAACAGATGAAGGGAAGGTTTTGGAACAGGATGTTAAAATGCGTATAGGCATTATTCTGGATAACCTTAAACAGGTAGAGGTGCATGAACCAAACCGTGTGCCTGTAATACGTGAGCGATTGAATCAGTTCTTGAATGATGCTATTGGTCGTGAAGCTGTTGACCAAAACCGCTTTGAACAAGAGCTGATATACTATATTGATAAACTGGACATCACCGAAGAAAAAACAAGGTTAAGGGCACATTGCGATTATTTTATAGAAACACTTAAAAATGATGATGCCAATGGCAAAAAGCTGGGCTTTATATCGCAGGAAATTGGCAGGGAAATTAATACCCTAGGCTCAAAGGCCAATGATGCAAACATCCAAAAATTGGTTGTGGGCATGAAAGAGGAACTTGAAAAAATTAAAGAACAACTTTTAAATGTTTTATAG